>PMND01000080.1:0-25398 GCA_003161955.1 Ignavibacteriota bacterium
AACGGATTCGGATAATTCTGGTCCAGTGCGAACGTTGCCGGGACGTCAGGCGTCGCTGCAACCTCTCCACCATCCGCACTCTTCTGAAGGACCCCCGCGAAGGCCGTCCGGAGATTCACCTGCGTCTGGCCACCCACAATGATATCTTTCGCCAGAAATGCGCCGGTCGCTACCGACGCCCCGGTGAGCCAGAGCGTGCCGTTCTTCGCATAGATGTTGGCATACACTGTGCTCTTCGGACCGATTGTTACAGCTTTCGGCAGGCCGAATATGGGACCGTCCGTCCCGGCGACATAGAACATGATCTGCGACGCGTTGATGCCCGAACCGAGCGCGGGAGCGATTGTCGTATTCCAGATAGTCACGATCTGTCCGGCGACCCTCACTTCGCTCTGCGCGGCGAAGAGCATCTTCGTGTTTATTCCCGCGAGGAGATAATTGATGTTGTATGTCCCCCCTTTGAATGTCAGCGTCCCGCCATCAAGGATTGTGACGGTACCATAGCTGCCCGCCGTGATCGTCGTCTGACCATTGGAAGCAACGGTGACCGATTTGGTTCCGGCGGTTCCCGTGTTGAACGCAGGCAGCGATGTGACGACCGGGAGAGCCAGCGACGACGTCTGATTCCCAGTGATCGACGCACCGTTGTTTGTCAACTTATTGAACAGGATGTTGCTCTGTATTTTGTCTCCGGTGCCGAGTATGACCCTGTTTGCTTTCAGATTATACCCGCCGGAGGCGTTGTCGTATTTCCCGAGTGTCAGTTCCGCAGCCGGGTTTCTGGTGTTCGCCGGGAGGGCGTTGTTGACGACGACGCTCCCGGAGTTGATGTTCGTGCTGTCCGCGATCGTTATGCTGTTTGTCGCGAACAGAACCGCATCGGGTTGAAACGGCGCCTGCACGAAGACTGACTGCCGGAACTGCCGGGTGTAGGGAACCTGTGTCCCGGGTATGTTCCCTGTGGCATTCACTATGACCGGATAGGTTCCCGGCGTAGTCTGTATCTTGAACGTCGCGCCATATGCGCCACCTCCCTTTGAGACGACAGGCAAAGTCGTTTGTGTCCCATTGGGGAGAGTGATCGTCGCATTCACTGTCGCATCTGTAATAGCGCCAGCCACGCTCGGAATCGATGCGCCCGCCGCCTGCACGGGCGTGGCCCCCCCGGCCGTCAGCGAGGCCTGAACGAGTATCGAATCACCGGGGAGGTAGTAGGCCTTGTTGAATGTCACCTTCATCGTCACATCGGCGAACGCGGAAATCGAGAGACCGAGCGTCTCCTGTGTCGGCGAGTTTGTCGTCGTCCCCCCAGGTATCAGGACCCACCGGCCGGGGACCGGGTTCTGAATCTGGTAGAAATTGTACGTCGGGCCCCTGACAAACTGAATGCTGGTGAAGAACTGGTTTGGTACGGGTATGCTCGACAGATTCTCGGGTGTGATCACCGCGAAGCCCGGGGGAATGGTGAAGAGAGTTGTGGTATTCCACGTACCCGGCGCTGGAAGATTAAGGCCGTTCTGAGGGGGGACGAGGGCAAGTTCACCCGTGCTCCCCTGCCACTGGAACCCGGGGAGTATTGTCGTGGTCCCCGGATCCACAAGCCCTCCCTGCCACTGGAAACCTCCCTGCCACTGGAAGCCCCCCTGGTACTGGAATCCCCCCTGCCACTGGAACCCGTTCGAATTCGACGCGAAAGTCGTATCGGCGAGTATCTGCTGGCCGCTCAGGTCGACCCAGATCTGCTGGACGACCCGGTCGATTGTCGTGTCCGCAGCCAGGAAGTACGCTCCTCCCGTCGAGTCTGCGAGCCTGCTCGAGACGTCCTGACCGCTGCTCGTGGCGAACCCGAGCGTGAACACCGGGGTCAGAGACGACCGGAGACCCTGGAGCACCGGCATACTCAGGGCGCCGGGAGAGCTCGTTTCCTCCCCCGCGCTCAGAAGAATCATCGCGCGCGCGCGGTTCGGTAGCGGCGTCGCACCTGTGAGAAGTGACGTCCCTGCCTGCAATCCCTGACCGACTGCGCTTGTTCCGCCGATCGCCATGGCGTTTATTTTCGCAATAATGGCAGCCCGCGAGGCCGAATCCGAGATCGTGGCCAGTTGAGGTCCGACAACGACCTGGTTGGGAAGTTGAATCACACCTATGCGATCGCCGACTCTCATCCTGCTTATCAGCTCGGTCGCGGCAGCTTTCGATGGCGTGAATCCATCGTAGGCCGCTGCGAATGTCGATGAACCGTCAATCACAACGACCATGTCCACCCGGCTCCCGGGGAGATTTCTGTACACGTAGCCGATCGCCGCGGTATCGGGGACGTGGAGTGTCCTCTTGGAAATCTCATCGTTGACGATAAACCCGTACATCGTTACCGAGTCGTTCCCCGCCCCCATGAACGGGACATACGGTGCGTATCCGGGATTGTAAATATCCCCCAGACCGCTGAAGTGGCCGATCTCGTGCGTGGCGACGTCCTGCATGTCCTTGGTGACGGGATTCCCGGAGGGGTTTGTCACGTTCCCGAACGTGAACACCTGGTGGTTCAGGGCAATGTCGGCATCCGTCAGTTCGCCGTTCAGTGCGTTGTAGCGGACACGCGTGACGGCGATAGCCTGTACAGGGGCGCCCGTGATTGTCTGCCAGGTGCTTGTCGGACTGCTGCTGTCGACCCAGACGACGTTATTGATCCCGTCCGGATTTCCTCCCCATGTGGAATTCGACTGAAGGGGGCCCTGAATTTCCGTATATGCGATGGGGCTGACTGTCCCCCAGGTGCCGAAGCCGGTACGTATGGCCTGGAGGACCGACGGCGAAACATTGTTCGCCACGCTGTTGCTGATCTGGAACGATGTCTTCCCCCCCGGCCAGTGAAGCGGGACCCCCGAGAGCGTCGTATTCACGACGTAGTGATTCCCGTAGATTTTGGTTTTTGTCCCCGCGATCAGATCGGGCGAAAATTCCGACGTGTTGTTATTGAAATCCGTCGATGTTGCACTGATGTACTGGCCCGGCTGGAGGGGCGCAGTCGGCGTGATCGAGAAGACAGCGTTGCCGAGTGCGTCTGTCGTGAGAGTCGTCGTCCCGATGAGTGTCTGCCCCTGCCCGAATCCGGATGTATCGGCAGCGGGGTTAGAGAACACCTGGATTGTCAGCGGTGTACNNTAAATTGTATCCGCACTTGTCGGATAGGGTTGCGGCCCGGGGTTATGGGAAGGAACCCTGTTTGGCGTGACTCCATCCCCGTTGAGGACTCCATCAGCTCCTCTGTCGATTCCGAGCTTCAGGTTTCCAAATATCGAGTTCGAGAGTATCGCATTTCCCAGCGGCGGGGGAATTTCAATTGACTCGTATGATTCGAGGCATACACCTGCCCCCTTGTTGAATGCTATAACGTTCCCCTGACCGGGGAGGAGACCGCCTATCGGGTTGTTGTTCGACCCGGTTAATTTGATACCGTGGCCGCCGTTTCCGAGGGGCAAAACCCCCGAAACGTTACAGCCGATGTAGTTTCCAAATACGTTGTTCCCTGTCGAACCAGCCAAAATTTCTATCCCATCCTGTCCATTCCCTGAGATTATGTTGCGCGCCCCGGGGATCGCTCCGCCGATCGTATTTCCCGACGCATTGTTCAACAACACTCCCGTCACACTTCCCAGTGCGACCATCCCGGATGCATCTGTGCCTATCAAATTCCCCTGCACGACGTTGCTGCTTCCGGTTATTTCGACTTCAAACCCACCTCCCTCTCCTCCAATGGTGCCGGAGATAACGTTTCCTGCACCAGATGCCGTCCCGCCGATCAGGTTGAAGTTCGAGTTCTGGAGGAAAATACCGGCCCCATTATTCCCCGATGACGCGGTCCCTGATGAATTCGTGCCGATATAATTCCCCTGAACCGTATCTCCCGACACACCGTTAAGAAAAACACCCACACCCTGGTTCCCGGATATGACATTTCGCCGGGCAGCTGTCGTACCGCCGAGCGTAACTCCGTTGCCGATTTGAACGCCGTACTGATGGTTCGACAGTATCGTGTTTCCGACCACGTATCCGGGCGAAAAGTCAAACACACCCACCCTGTTGTTCTGAATGGTGTTGCCGAGCACCTGGAGTCCTGTCCCGCTGTAGGCGACAACTCCACCCCAGGAGTTATTCGCGATCAGGTTCCCCTCACCTGCAAGCCCGCCGACGACGATGTTCGAGGCGTAGTTGCGAACGTTCACACCCGCGCCATAATCCGGATCCGGGGAGGAATTCCCGAGAGACGTCGCCCCGTCGGATCCGACTCCGACATAGTTACCCTGCACGGTCACCGCTGTGACGCCAGCTTCTCCCCAGATTCCGATAGCATCTCCCAGGTTCCCCGAAATGATGTTCCGGGCCCCCGGGACCGAACCTCCAATCAGCGTATTTGAAGATGGACCCCCGATATATATCCCGCCGCCATTTGGGATCGCGGAATTCCCGGCCGCATTCGTCCCGATCAGGTTTCCCTGGACTGTCGTCCCCGTCCCCCTAATGGAAATTGGGGACCCGTTATTCCCTGATAACTGGTTCCCTGCACCCGCCGCCGGGGATCCTATGGAAGTATTCGTGGCACCGGAGGTTACGATGCCCGTGCCGTTGGGGACACCCGTCGTGCCGGTGATGTCGACACCGATACGATTGGACAGTATCGAATTGCCGGTCGGGGAGATCCCTTCGTTCACGATCTCGATCCCGGTCACGCCGTTTCCCGATATGATGTTGCCTGCGGCCGGGCCTCCGATGACGTTGTTCTGCGTCAATGCGGTCACGCCGGAGTAGACCCCGGCCGCCATCCTTATCCCGTCATTTGCATTTGGAATCGCCGCTGTCCCGGCCGCGTTCGTGCCTATAAGGTTCCCCTGAATGGTGTTTGACGATGATTGAAACTGGATCCCGTTCGTCCCGTTTCCTGAGATGAGATTTCCATAACTCCCCGCACCGCCTATGATGAATTGTCCCCCTCCGACGAATATGCCGATGCCCGCCCCGTGGTTCCCGAGTGCACCGGTGCCGGCCGCGTTCGTCCCGATGTAATTCCCGTACACCATGCTCCCGGTTGTCTGATCGAACGTCATGCCGTTCCTAATGTTCCCCGAGATGAGGTTCCGGGCTGCAGGTGTGTTCCCACCGATGAGATTGAAGTTGCCTGTTCCCGGAGATGCTCCGTTCGCGATATAGACGCCGTCCGCTCCATTTCCCTCAGCCACCGTCCCCGTGGGATCGGTTCCGATAAAATTCCCCTGAACAACATCGCTGTTATTGGTCTCCACCACGATCCCCGAATTTGTAAACCTGTTGACGACCAGTCCGCGGACCGTGCTGTTTCCACCCGTGATGGTAAGCCCGTCGTACACAGTTCCGTTCCCGTTGATCTCGATAAGCATCACAGCATTGTTCCCAACGGCGGACGTGTTCGGGGTCGATCCCGTTTGCGTATACCCATCGATGATCACTACATCCGTAACGTCGGGAAGCTGGGATAAGGGGGAAATCGTCTGGACGCCTGATCCCTGTATGTTGAACTGAATGACGTCAGGAACAGTGTGCCCGGTGTGATTATTGGCATCGAGTATCGCCTGGCGGAGCGATCCCGGGCCGGAATTCCCGGTGTTCGTCACTATGAAAACCGACTGGCTCCGGGCGAGCGACACGCCCAGGACCATGGTCACGATTGCAATCAAGAAAACGGTAGACTTTTTCATACGGGATTCCCCCTTGTGTGTTCGCGCACGGCTGTGTGATAGCGTTGTCACTTCTGAGATGGACCGCCCGCCCGCTCTCTTATTTCTGCTGTTGGTCGAGAACGGCCTTCTGCACGAGCGCGGTGACTTCCTGAAGCGTCCGGGTCCCTCCGACCATCAATTGTCCGGAGGCGTCGTCTTTCCTAACGGTGTACTTCCCCTGCTGCCCCGCAGAGACACGGTAGTTCCCCTGCCGGTCTTTTTGCGCGAACACCAGAACGTTCTCATCGCTCTGGAAGACGGCGGTATGGCTGTAGAGCTCGCCGACCCCGTCAACTTCCCCCCCCGGAACGAGAATCGTCAGCGGCTGCCCCGCGCTCCCCCCCTTGATGTAGCTCTCGACGGCGAGCGTGACTCGCGTGACGATCCTCGAGTGATCCTCGTTCCATCCGGAGACGAGCGAGCTCACCTTCCCCACGGCGACCACCTCCGCCTGACCCGCCAGCGCTTCGGTCGTGAGCTCCTTTGACTGTGAAAGCACTCCCGCCCCCGGCAGCACCAGGAGCAGCGCGAGGGAGATCCCCGTCGTGATCACACCAGATTGAATCTTCATAGCGCTTCCCTCCGTAAGTATAAGAATCAGGTGACGCCTGGATACAGGCGTGCCGTCAAATGTTTCTTCTCAAGGGCCGGCGAGCGCATCGCTCTCCGGCAATTCGTGAATTTCTATCTCTTCATCACATGGAATAGGGTTACAGGCAGACTTCCTGCGTCTGGAATACTCACTACTGGTGTGCAAGGAATCAGTGTCGAAGGGAATAAAAAAGAGAGCGAAGGGGATTCGCACTCAGGTATCACATGAGACGTCATCGAAAAAGGAGCGTGGGCAAGCCGGCCGGACGACACAACATGGAAGGGGAATGCCGGCATGGTTGTGGGCACGCTCGCTGCGGTCAGGATAGTTAGAAGAAAGAACAGTGGTGTAAAACCTGTCAATCATAACGAAAACGTTGAGCAATGTCAAGTTCAGGGGAGGAAATCGGGTTGCGAACGTGCGCCAAACCGCACGGGGGTATTTTATTATTCCCCGGACCGTCGTATCTTGATATGAAGGATGTCAGTTCGATTCGCTGGTGAGGCAACCGAAAATATCAGGGAGAATCACAATGAGCCTGCCGGGCCATGCATTCATCGATGGGAAGATAGTCCCCTACGCCGAGGCGAAGGTCGGGATTCTGACACACGGGCTTAACTACGGCACGGCAGTTTTCGGGGGGATCAGGGCGTACTGGAATGATGATGAAGGGGAGCTGTTCGTCTTCCGTCCCGTGGATCATTTCCGCCGGTTCCTGCAGTCTGCGGGGCTCCTCCGCATGGAGCTCCCCTATACCGCGGAGAGCCTCGCCTCCAGCACGCTCGACCTCCTGCGGACCGAGGGATACAAGACAGACTGTTACATACGTCCCCTCGCCTTTTACGGGGACGAGATCATCGGCGTCAGGCTTCACAACCTGACCCCCCGCGTGGCGATCACCTCCCTCCCGTTCGGGCTGTACGTGGAGAACGATGAGAACGCCCACTGTACGGTCTCTTCGTGGCGGCGCGTGGACGACAACATGATCCCGGCGAGGGGAAAGATTGCAGGAGCCTACGTCAACTCGGCGCTTGCGAAAACAGACGCGCAGCTTTCCGGATTCGACGAGGCAATCGTCCTGAGCGCGGACGGCCATGTGTCGGAAGGTTCGGCGGAGAACATATTCCTTGTCCGCAACGGCGTTGTCATCACTCCCTCCATTTCGGAGAACATACTCGAGGGGATCACCCGCCGCACGATCATCAATCTGCTGAAAGACGAGATGGGGATGGAAGTGGTGGAACGGCCGGTGGACCGGACGGAGCTCTTCCTCGCCGACGAGGTGTTCTTCACCGGTACCGGCGTCCAGGTCATCGCGGTGACGCGCATCGATCACCGGTCCGTCGGGACGGGGAAGATGGGGCAGGTTGTCAGGCAGCTGCGGGAGCTGTATTTCAACATCGTGCGCGGGCGAGTGACGCGCTATCGCTCTTTCTGCATTCCCGTTTACAAGCAAGACAAAGAGCCAAAGAGCGTGGCCGCCGGAACATTGACAGGAGGCGGGCAAAAGTAGCAAACCAATACAGCCCGGACGTCCTCGGAGGGCAGGTTGGCCCCCATGCCGGCGAAGATTTACCTGGCCGCGGGACGAATCCCGTACTGATCCAGGAACTCCCTTATCGTTGCATACGCAGAGAGCATTTGATCACGGGTGAATCCGCCATGTCGGCCGCCGGGTATGGTTATGAGCCGGTTCGGCACGCCCGCGGCCGTGAGGGCCTTGTGGAGGCGGACCGCCTGTGTGTAGGGGACGAGCTGGTCGTTGTCCCCGTGGATCGTCAGGACCGGGGGGAGTCCTGCGCGGACGTAGGTCAGCGGCGAGACGCGCACGGCCACCTTTTCTCTCTCGGGGAGGCTCCCGAACCAGTTGACCGCATAGCCCTGCCGGTTCGGGCCGTCGAGGAGCTCCTTCGCATCGGTAATCCCGTACCAGTTGACGATCGCAGCGACCTTCATGGACGGGATCACGTCGTCCCATTCCTTCGAGGCGTCAAACCCCGCCCCCGCATCGAGCATGCCGGTCATCAGCGCAAGGTGCCCGCCGGCTGATCCTCCGGTGACCACGATCCGGGTCGTGTCGAACCCGTACAGCTTCGCGTTCTCGTAGACCCAGCGGAGCGCCAGGCGGCAATCCTCGACCGCCGCGGGGGGGGGAGAAACCCTTGCAAGACGGTATTCGACGTTGATGACGTGAAAGCCCATATCGAGGTACGGGAGGAGTTCGAATATCGCACCCTCCTTCGTCCCCCCCACCCAGCCGCCTCCGTGGATGTACACGACGGTCGGCGCAACAGTGCCGCGGGGATTCCGGGCGTACACGTCGAGCTTGCAGTTGAAATCGTTCGCAATGGAATAGGTCACGTTGGGAACAACAGTGTAGTTCAGCTTGAGGTCGACGGGCCAGGCGGCGGGGGCCGCCGGCAACGGCTGGCCCGTTGCGGCCAGGAATGCAACGCAAACGAACAGGGATACGAATAGCGGACGGCGCATGGGTCTGCTCCAGGTAATGTGCATGATGGTCAAAGTTACGGCGCGGTGCAACAACGATCAAACAGGGTGAGCGGGCCCCGCTCACCGCTTCAACAACAACGTCCCCCTCTCGATAAGGCCTGAGGCGCGTTCAATGACTCCGGAGGCGACGACGATCTGNNAGCGTCTTGACGCCGTAACCGGTATACCGGCCGGGCGCGTAGATCTGGTGCACGTACCACGGCCTTCCGGGGAGCCCCTCCTTCGTCGTCAGCGAGCGCTCGAACTCCATGAAGAGCCTGTCGAGCGACCCGGCGGCTTCCGCCGTGAGACGTCCTGCCGGTGCGCCCGCGGCTTTCCACGCATCCCCAAACCGGGAAGTGCTCCCCTGAAGGAGCGCGAGCGCATTCTGAAGCGGGGAGAAATCAAGGAACGGAACCGGCTCCCGGGCTCCCGGGGTGATCCACACTTCCGCCGGATCGGCCGAGAGATCGAACGACTTCTCCCGTATTTTTCTGTTCATTTCCTCCGTCTCGTCGCGCATCTCGTCGGCGAGCTTCATCACCTCGGAGACATACAACGCAATCGTCTCCGTGAAATCTTCAAAGTCGAACGGAAGAACCTCCGCATCCGCAAGCCGGAGGACAATCCGTCCGGCGGTCTGCGCCTGTGTCACGCCATAGACGAAACCGGGATCCCCGAACCGGGTATAGTGGTCGAACGAATCGTACACGGAATGATAAGAGCCTCCCCCGTTCTCGCCTCCGTACCCGATATTCAGAGACGCAATCCCGAGATGCTGGAGGAAGGGGGTGTAATCGGACCCGGATCCGAGAGCCCCGATCCGGAGGTCCGCACGTTCCCTCAGGACTTTCCTCTCCGGGACCGGTGCATGGAGTATCTCCACCGCCCTCAGCCGTTCCGCCACGCTGACCTGTTTCTCGGGATCCGTCACGTCGTGTGCCACCTGGTTTACAAATTTCTCGAGCGTGTGGGACCCTCCGGCCGAGAGGAAACCCCTCCCGTTCCCGTCCGAGTTGATATACACGGCGGCTTCGCGTGTGAGCTCCTCGGCGTGGGTCTCCACCCATTCGGTCGAACCAAGGAGGCCCGGTTCCTCGCCGTCCCAGGCGCAGTAGACAATTGTCCTCTTCGGATGCCACCCCCGTCCGGTGAGGAGCCCCACGCCCCGTGCTTCCTCCATCATCGACACGAGCCCGCTGAGCGGGTCCCCCGCCCCGTAGACCCATGCGTCATGGTGGTTTCCCCGGATGATCCATTCGCCCGGTTCACTGCTCCCTTTCAGCGTGGCAATGACGTCCCGGATCGGCACGATGTCCCATGAGAACTCAAGTTTGAGGTGGACCGTCGCCGGTCCCGGGCCGCAGTGATATGTGATCGGGAGTGCCCCGCGCCACTCCGCCGGGGCAACGGGTCCGCCCAGCGCACGGAGCAGCGGGAGCGCGTCACCGTAGGAGATCGGAAGGACAGGGATAGACGTCAGCGTCCGTGCTTCATTCAGCGGCAGTCGTTTTGCGTTCTTTGTGGCCCCCACGAACGGCGTGAGCGGATCCCCCGGATACAGCGGCATGTCGGCCACCGATCCGCGCTGCCCGCCGAACTCGCTCCGGTATGCCCCCCGGGGATAGACATCCCCTTCGAAATATCCGTCGTCCCGCGGATCGGAATAGATGATGCAACCGGTGGCCCCGTGCTCGGCGGCGACCTTCGGCTTGATCCCCCGCCATGAGCCACCATACCGGGCGATGACGATCTTACCCCTCACGTCGATCCCCCGCCGGTCCAGCTCTTCGTAGTCTTTCGGCACACCGTAGTTGACGTAGACAAGTTGTCCCGCCACATCGCCGTCACACGAGTAGCAATTGTAGAGCGGGAGTTGTTCGGCGGTCTGGCCGGACGTGCTGTCTTCCGGAAGCGGAGGCTCCGTGAGTCCCGCCCGGTACGTGACAGGGGAAGTAAGCTCGAGCACCCGCGTCTTCGGCGTCGGGAACAGCACGGAGAATTCCTCGACGCGCGTGTCGTACCCCCAGGAACTGAACAGCGCGGCAATGTATGCCGCATTTTCCTCATCGTGCTTCGACCCGGCATGATGCGCGTGGGAGGAGAGGTGCTTCATCCAGGTCCGCATGTTCTCTCCCCTGACGGCCGCGTCAAACCTCCCCTCAAGGGACCGCTCGCCTGAAGCGAGCGAAGTGTCGAATCCGGCCATCGGCTGGCCGGTTGCGGCGCCAAGGGCGCAGGAGAGCGTGAACAGGAGGGCCAGCCCGCGTCGCATATTGGAGTCCATTTCGATCCTTTATCTGTTCGAGACTTTCCCCGGGGAAAGATCCATGGAAGATAATCAGGAGGCCCTCCGAAAGCAAAACACACATCTTGATTTCGAAGATGTGTTGATTTTCGAATAATGAAGGTGAGGGGACGACGCCGTTGTCTCGCGGGCTTTCTCCTTTCCCAACTATTCCCTATATTGCGTCTGATGTACGCTCATCTACCGTCACAGGCGCATGAAATCCGGAAACCGGAAATCGACACGGAAACGCCCCTCCCTCCCGGAGAAGGAGGAGAAACAGGGGACAGTTTCCGACGGAGGGAAGATATTCTGCACCGAATGCGGCGCAACACTGGAAAATTTCTGTTTTTCAAGCGCCGCAGACGATCTTACCGCTGTCCGTAAGACACTCGCGCAGTGCAGGAAACAGGGAAAATTTTCAGGCAATTTCTGCTCGAAATTATTCATCGCCCACCCGGAGGCTCTGCCGGACCCGGAGGAGGGGTCCGACGATGATCCCGGCACATGATCCTGCGTGACGCCCCCACAAAGCCACTTCACATACTCCAGGAGGTCCCCATGTTCCGCTCATTATCGCGCGCAGCCATCCCCGTCCTCCTTCTTGCCACAGGGCTTGCAGCCGGCGGGGCCCGCGCACAGAATGAGAATCCGCTGACGAGAGATGAAGTCTCCGTCGTCAAGAAGAAAATGGTTGCAGCTCTGGATGCCCTGGGCCAGCCTGGCGGGTATTCCCTCGAGCACGAAAACTTCAATCTCCCAACCGAGGCCTACAAGAACTCGAACACAGGCAGGTACAATCTGATCAGCGGATCGGCGGACAGGAAGTTCGGAACACAGAAGAAGACGGAAGAAGAGAGCAAGGACCTCCAGAAGGAATACCAGAAGAAGATAGCGGAGGCGCAGGCGAAGGGGGACTATGCGGCAATGTCCAAGATTGCCCAGGAAATGCAGCAGAAGGCGGGCGCGATGCAGCTCAAAGCGACCGAAACGCAAAAAGACCCGATACAGGTTTCCGTGAGGCTCAACAGCAACCCGGGAGAGACAATAGATCCCGACGCCGTTGTGTTCGAGCACCCGGGGGTCATCGCGTTGAAATCGAACGTCGAAAACGGCTCGGAGCGGATCGCCATCTATTTCGATCCCGTGGCCCTGAAGGATACGAAACAGCTTTCCCGCGTGGACTTGAAGATGCCCGAGGATGGTGTTGCGAAAAGAACTCTTGTCCTGAGTGTGACGATCGATGTCACGGGCCCGGTCGCGGAGATCGAGCCGTGGGTAAAGAAGGTCGACTCGAAAAAAGTGCTCTCCCAGATCGACCCGGCGAAGTGACGGCCCGCCATGCCGGAGCTCAGACAGAACATCATTACCCGTGAGTGGGTGATCATCGCAACAGAACGTGCCAGGAGGCCGGACGAGTTTATCCGGCCGAAGAAGGCGGTTGATCACATTCCGGCATTCGAACCCGGGTGCGCGTTCTGCCCGGGGAACGAATCGATGAGCGCCGTCGAGACATACAGGGTTGCGGACCGCGACGGCTGGCAGGTGCGGGTCGTGGAGAACAAATTCCCCGCGCTCTCGCGGGAGGGGGACAGGGTCAGGCGGATCGACGGCGTGTATCGCTCGATGTCGGGGGTGGGGTTCCACGAGGTCGTCGTCGAGCACAGGCGGCACGACCTGTCACCGGCCCTCTATTCCGTCGAGGATCTGTCGAGGATACTCGTCGCGTACAAGGAGCGCTACAGGCAGATCAGGAAGGACACGCGGGTCGAAGCGATCATCATATTCAAGAACCACGGCGAGTCCGCCGGTACGTCGCTCGCCCACCCCCATTCACAGATCGCCGCCACCCCCATCGTCCCGACACAGGTCCGTCACAGGCTCGACGAGGCGATCAGGTTCTTCGACGAGACCGGCGAATGCGTGTTCTGTACCACGCTCAGGCGTGAGCTCGCTGACCGGATCAGGATCGTCGCCTCCACAGACTCATTCGTCGCCTTCATTCCCTTCGCCGCGCTCTCGCCGTTCCACCTCTGGATATTCCCCGTCCGCCACTGTTCCTCATTCGACGAAATCGAGGAGTATGAGATCACCGACCTGGCGGTCACGCTCCGCACGGTACTCGGAAAGCTCTACTACGGGTTGAACGACCCCGACTACAATTTCTCTATCCGGTCGATTCCTGCGAGGGAGGGAGAGCGGGAGTATTTCCACTGGTACCTCACCGTCATCCCCCGCATCGTCCGGACCGCCGGTTTTGAGATCGGCAGCGGCATGTATATCAACACATCTCTTCCGGAAGAGAGCGCCCGGTTCCTCCGNNGCTCAGTCCGAATACCCCGAGGACGATCGCCGTCAGAAGCGCCGTCAGCACAAAATAGACGACGATCAACACGACGATGGAGACCACCATGTAGACCACGACCTTGTCGTCCGGAGTCTTCATCGTGTGGGGGAACCCCAGGTACATGAGATAGAGGCCGTAGATGCTTGCGACAAGGACAAGCACTCCCAGGACGGGAATGATGTTCAGTATCCCGGCGACCCAGGCGGGGGTGTAGGAGTACGCGACAAGCTGCATGGCCCGCCCGAAATTCTTCTGTGATCCGAAGTTCGGCGCCAGCATATCGATCACATATGCCGTAAGGTACACGCCTCCCAGTGCGACGACGAAACCGATGATCGCCATCGCAATCCCCATCGTGAATGAAGAGGCCATCCCGCGGCCTATCAGGCCGTAGCCGAGCATCGCGGCGATCGCGGGGATGAGCGCGAGAGGGATCACGTACCCTGAGATTATCTGTCCCACATTGGGCTCTTCCGCCGCGATGGCAGTCCACTCGGTTTTCGGCGTCAAGATGATATTCTTCGCCCTGTCCACGATATTCATGCTTCCTCCTGGAGATTGTGTGAAGTTGAAAGGAACGTACGAGGTCAACCCTGACGCCGGGGGGCGGACCCGGAAGGGATTCCGTTCTGCTCCGCGCCGACTGGAAGGAAGATAGAGTATACGGAGAACCGAATCAAGCCCGTTCAGCAGGTGGCGATCACCGCCGTTGCATATATGAAACGGCGGCCCCCCCACTGCGCAGCCCGGTGTTATGTGGTTTTCTTCCAGTTCTCGGGGCGGAGCGACCTGACGGCCGCACCGGCCCGCCACATTTCGGAGTTCCGCCACGCCCCCAGCTCGACCTCGAGTTTCTCGCGGTAATCGGGGGCGCTGCACGTATCGAGGACGCGCTGCGATTCCACACCCGCCCGGACGTCACGGTAGAGCAGCTCGAAGAGAGGCTTCGCGGATGTCTCGAACCGTTTCGCCCAGTCGAGCGCCCCACGTTGCGCGGTGGTGCTGCAGGAAGCGAACATCCAGTCCATCCCGTTCGCCCCGATCAGGGGGTAGAGCGACTGTGTCGCCTCTTCCACCGTTTCGTTGAAGGCCTCGCTCGGGGAGTGCCCCATAGCCCGGAGCGTCTCATACTGCGCCTTCATGAGCCCGGCGATTGCTCCCATCAGCACGCCACGTTCGCCCGTGAGGTCCGAGAGGACTTCCTTCTCGAACGTCGTGGGGAAGAGATACCCCGACCCGATCGCAATCCCGAAGGCCACCACCCTCTCCCCCGCCCTCCCGGTCGCGTCCTGGTAGACCGCAAAACTGGAGTTGATGCCGCTCCCTGCGAGGAAATTCGTCCGGACCGTTCGACCCGCCCCTTTGGGCGCAACGAGGAAGACATCGACATCCTTCGGCGGGACCACGCCGGTCTGGTCCTTGAACACCACGGAAAAGCCGTGCGAGAAGCAGAGCGCCTGTCCTTTCCTGAGGTTCTTCAGGACGCGCGGCCACTGGTCTTTCTGCCCTGCATCGGAGAGGAGGTTCTGCACGATCGTCCCCCGGCGCGTGGCTTCCTCGATGTCTTCAAACAGGTTCTTCCCCTCCTGCCACCCGTCCTTCAGGGCGTCCTGCCAGCCCTTTCCCCCCTTCCTCTGACCGATCACCACGTTGACCCCGTTGTCCCGGAGGTTCAGCGACTGGCCGTGCCCCTGAGGCCCGTAGCCGATGATGGCAACGACCTCGTCCTTCAGTACATCGCGCGCCCTGGCGAGCGTGAATTCCTCCCGCGTGACAACTTCCTCCTTGACACCGCCGAAATCGATGAGCGCCATGCTGTCGTTCTCCTTGCCTTGTGGTGGGTGAGAGTTAAGAATTCCTGAGTGTGATTCTCTTCACGATCCCCTCGGTGACCTCCTCCGTGCCGTGCGTGCCGCGGATGTCCGGCGTGCGGAGACCGCCGGTGATCGCGCCGTCGACGGCACGTTCGACCGCCTCCGCCTCGTCTCCCAGGTGGAGCGAGTACCGCAGCAGGAGCGCCGCACTCAGTATCGCTCCCACGGGGTTCGCGCACCCTTTCCCGGCGATGTCCGGCGCGGAACCGTGTATCGGTTCGTACACGCCTGGTCCCCCTTCTCCGATCGACGCGGAAGGGAGAAGGCCCATCGAGCCGGCAAGGACGGATGCCTCGTCGGTCAGTATATCGCCGAACATGTTCTCCGTCACCAGGACGTCGAATCCCGCCGGAGACGAAATCAGACGCATCGAAGCGGTGTCCACGAGCATGTGCTCGAGTGTGACATCGGGGAAGCCTTTTGCGACATCGGTCGCAGTCTGCCGCCAGAGCCGTGACGTCTCGAGGATATTGGCCTTGTCCACCGACGTGACTTTCTTCCTCCTCCCCCGTGCCAGCCGGAATGCCAGGTCGACCACGCGCCTGATCTCGTACTCGTAGTACTCCATCGTGTCGAACGCCCGGAGCAGGCCGTCGACCTCGTCCCGCCCGCGCGGCGTGCCGAAATAGAGGCCGCCGGTGAGTTCCCTCACCACCATGACGTCGACGTCCTTCACAAAGGAGGGCTTGAGCGGGGTTGCATCAAGGAGGTGGGGATGGGGTTTGACGGGTCTCAGATTTGCATAGAGCGACAGCCCTTTACGCAGCGCGAGCAACCCCTGTTCGGGTCTCACGGCCGCCTGCGGGTTGTCCCACCGGGGACCCCCGACGGCCCCGAGGAGGACGGCGTCCGCGGCTTTGCACGATGCGAGCACCTCCTGCGTCAGGGCTACCCCGGAGACCTCGATGGAACAGCCCCCGATGAGGTGGTTCGTGAAGCTGAACTCGTGCCCTCCGAGGAGCGCCACCTGCGCGAGGACCCTCTCCGCCGCCCGTGTCACTTCCGGGCCGATACCGTCACCCGGGAGAAGAATGATGCTCGCCTTCATTGGCCGCCCCGTTCAGGCATTGGTCGTCAGTCCGTATTCGATGCTGTCGGAGAGCGCGCGCCAGCTCGCTTCGATGATGTTCGCGCTTGCTCCCACTGTGCTCCAGCGTCGCGTGCCGTTCCTCGTCTCGATGAGGACACGCGTCGTGGCGGCAGTGCCGTTCGTACCGTCCAGTATCCTGACCTTGTAGTCGGCGAGCTGGAACGAGGCGAGCTTCGGGTACACGGGGGTGAGCGCCTTCCTGACGGCCGTGTCGAGCGCGTTGACCGGCCCGTTCCCCTCCGCCACCGTGTGGATCACGTTCCCGGCGACATTCAGCTTGACCGTCGCTTCGGCGAATATCCCCCGGCCCTCCCTGTGCTCGACGTTGACGGTGAGATCGATAAGCCCGAACGGCGGAGTGTAGTTCTCCTGCCGGCGCTGCATCATCAGCGCAACCGATGCCTCGGCGGCTTCGAAGGAGAACCCCTTCGCCTCGAGGGCCTTGATCTGGTCAAGCACCTGGCCGATATGTCCCGTATCCACGTTCTCAAACCCGAATTCCTCCGATTTGCTGAGGAGGTTCGCGCGTCCCGAGAGCTCCGACACCACCACGCGCATGGCATTCCCCACGAGCGCCGGATCGCAGTGCTGGTATGAATCGGGGTTGCGCCTGATCGCGGCGACGTGGATCCCCCCTTTGTGCGCAAAGGCCGATTTCCCGACGTACGCGAGGTGGCCGTCGGGGGAGAGATTCGCGATCTCGGCGACGTAATGGGCCGTGTCGGTGAGACGTTCGAGGTTTCCTTCGGGGAGGCACTCCCCGTGCAGTTTGAGCGTGAGATCGGCGATCACCGAGATGAGGTTGGCGTTGCCGCAGCGCTCTCCGTACCCGTTGATTGTCCCCTGCACCTGGATGCACCCCTCCCGGACGGCGGCGAGCGAGTTGGCCACCGCGCACTCCGCATCGTTGTGCGTGTGGATCCCGAGGGGAACCGGAGTGGCTTCGCGGACGCGGGAGACAATCCCGGCGATTTCCCAGGGCATCGTCCCCCCGTTGGTGTCGCAGAGGACCAGGATCTCCGCTCCGCCTGTGGCGGCGGCGCGGAGCGTCTCCAGTGCATAGGCGCTGTCGAGCTTGAACCCGTCGAAAAAGTGTTCGGCGTCGTAGAACACCCTCCGTCCCTTCTGGACGAGGTACGCCGTGCTCTCCCGGATGATTCTCAGGTTCTCTTCCGCGTTCGTCCGCAATACTTCCCTGACATGGAACATCGATGTCTTTCCGACGAGCGCGCATACGGACGTCGCCGAATCGACAAGCGCCCCGATGTTGGGGTCGTCCCCGGGGCGTCCTCCGACCCGGCACGTGGAACCGAACGATGTGATCACAGCGTGATTCCACCGGAGGTCCTTCGCCCGGGAGAAGAACTCGACGTCTTTCGGGTTCGAGCCCGGCCATCCCCCCTCGATGAATGCCACGCCCAGGTCGTCCAGTTTCCTGGCGATCCTGAGCTTGTCGTCGCACGAGAGCGAAATCCCCTCCCTCTGCGTGCCGTCGCGCAATGTCGTATCGTATACCTGTACGCGCATGGCTCAACCCCGCGATGTGGACTGTTCGAACGCTTCGATCTCCGGCACGAACCGGAGCAGGTACCCGAGCTCATCCACCCCGTTGAGCAGGCATGTCTTTGCAAAGCTGTCGATCGGGAACGGCATGGGCTTTCCCCCCGGCGTGATCAGCGTCTGGGAAGAGAGGTCGACCGAAAACTCGGCGGCAGGGTCTGATTTCAGGAGCGCAACGACCTCGCGGTGATCCGCCCCGCTCAGCGCGAGAGGGAGAAGTGAGTTTTTCAAAGCGTTGTTGGCAAATATGTCCGCAAACGATGTGCTGATCACGGCCCGGAACCCGAACCCGGAGAGCGCCCAGGGGGCATGCTCACGCGAGGATCCGCAGCCGAAATTGTCGCCGGCCAGCAGGATCTGAGCCCCCCGGTGTTCCGGCATGTTCAGGACGAAGTCCGCCCGGGGCGAACCGTCCGGGTTGAAGCGCCAGTCCGAAAACAGGCTCTCCCCCAGTCCCAGTTTATCCGTCACTTTGAGGAACCGGGCGGGTATGATCTGATCCGTGTCGATGTTGTCGACAAGGAGCGGGACGAGACGCGACGTGAAACGCGAAAAACCCGGCATGTGCTGCTCCTTATGATGGAAGCGTCCGTACATCCGTGATCGTACCGGTGACCGCGCATGCCGCCGCGGTGAGAGGCGAAGCCAGGAACGTCCGTCCTCCCTTCCCCTGCCGTCCCTCGAAATTCCGGTTGCTCGTGCTGACGGCGTACTGGCCCGGCAAGAGCTGGTCACCGTTCATTGCGATGCACATCGAGCAACCGGCTTCGCGCCATTCGGCTCCTGCAGACTTGAATATCCCGTCGAGCCCTTCATCTTCCGCCTGAGCCTTCACCGCCTGCGATCCGGGGACGACAAGGAGACGCACGGTGGGGGCGACCCTCCGCCCGCGGAGGACCGAGGCGGCGAGGCGCAGATCCGAAATCCGTCCGTTCGTGCAGCTTCCGATAAAGACGACGTTGACCGGGGAGCCGAGGAGGGGTTGACCCGGGGTCAGGTTCATGTACTCCAGGGCTTTCCTGAGCGCCGAACGCCGGGCCGGGTCGGCCACCTGATCCGGCGAAGGGACGGGCCCGGTGATTGCGAGCCCCATTCCCGGATTGGTGCCGAACGTGATCATGGGGGAGAGGCCGGAGATATCGAGCGTCATGGACCGGTCAAACACGGCCCCGTCGTCCGTTGGGAGCTTCCGCCATCGCGCGACGGCGCTGTCCCAGGCAGCGCCGCGCGGGGAAAATTCGCGCCCGGCAATGTATTCGATCGTCGTGTCGTCCGGGGCCATCATGCCGGCCCGCGCACCCCCCTCGATCGACATGTTGCATATCGTCATCCGTTCTTCCATCGTGAGCGATCCGACCGCGGAGCCGGTGTATTCGAACACGTGCCCGGTCCCTCCCCCGACGCCGATCCGCGCCAGGAGCGCAAGCACGATGTCCTTTGCCGTGACGCCCGGCCCTTTTTTTCCCTCGATCCGGACTTCACAGACGCCGGGGCGGCGCTGCAGGAGGCACTGCGACGCCAGCACGTGCTCTACCTCGCTCGTTCCGATTCCGAATGCGAGCGCCCCGAATGCCCCGTGCGTCGATGTATGGCTGTCGCCGCAGACTACGGTCATGCCCGGCTGCGTGAGGCCGAGCTCGGGACCGATGACGTGGACGATTCCGCGCTGCGTGCTGTTCATACCGAAGAACCTGATGCCGCCCCACCCCGCATTCTCCTCCATCTGTGCAATCTGCCGCGATGCGAGCATGTCGCTGAGCGGAACGGCCGGATCGCCTGTGGGTATGCTGTGGTCGACGGTGGCAAATGTCCGGGCGGGCCTGCGCACGCGGAGTCCCCGGGACCGGAGCCCGGCGAATGCCTGGGGAGAGGTGACCTCGTGGACCAGGTGGAGGTCGATGTAGAGGACGGCGGGGGCACCCGGCTCCTGCGTCACGACATGCGACTCCCATATTTTCTGAAAGAGGGTCTTCGCTTTCGGTGCGTTCATCGTCATCCTCCGGCTTGTGGCGTCATCATCATACGACCGAAGAGGCAAGGGCAATCGTTTCCTTCACACGCCCCTCCCGCCGTCTCCGCACGTTCAGGGCCCTGTTCATGGCTTCGATGTACGCGAGCGCGCTCCCGGTGATCACGTCGGTGCTCACAGCCCGCCCGTTGTACTGGACGCCGTCGAACTCCACACGCACAAACACTTCTCCGACGGTATCGTGGCCGATGCTCACGGACTTCAGCGAATACTCCGTGAGCTTTCCCACGATCCCCGTGAGCCGTTCGATGGCCCGGTACATCGCATCGACAGGACCGTCCCCCGTGGCGGAATCGACCATCCGTTCCTCGCCGATTTTCAGCTCAACAGTGGCCGTCGGACGGATGCTCGTACCGGTGCTCACATGGAGTCCCACGAGATGAAAGTCCTGCTCCGAACCCCGCGCCCCTTCATCGAGTATTGCGATCAGCTCTTCGTCAAAGATCTCCTTCTTCTGGTCGGCGATCGCGGTGAACCCCGCGTATGCACGCTCGAGCTCGGTCTCCGACAGCTCGAACCCGAGCTCGGCATACCGCTTCTTGAGCGCGTGGCGCCCGGAGTGCTTTCCCATCACCAGCGTGCTGTGCTTGATCCCGACCGACTGCGGGGTCATGATCTCGTACGTGATCGCGCTCTTGAGCATCCCGTCCTGGTGGATCCCGGCCTCGTGTGAAAAGGCGTTCGCCCCGACGATGGCCTTGTTTCTCTGCACCTGCATCCCGGTCAGGCTCGACAGGAGTTTGCTCGAGCGGTAGATCTCCTGCGCGTCGACGCCCGTCATCACGCCGAGGCGTTCTGCGCGGACTTTGATCGCCAGGACGATCTCCTCGAGCGCGGCGTTCCCGGCTCTCTCCCCGATGCCGTTGACCGTGCACTCGACCTGGCGCGCCCCGTTCTCAATCGCCGCGAGCGAATTCGCCACCGCAAGCCCGAGGTCGTCATGGCAGTGGGCGCTGAGGACCGTCCCCCCGAGGTTCCCCACGCGTTCCCGGATCGTCCTGAACATGGCCCCGTACTCCGCCGGGATCGCGTAACCGACCGTATCCGGGAGGTTGAGCACCGTGGCACCGGCCCCGATCACCGCCTGGGCGATCTCGCAGAGAAAGCCGATGTCCGTCCTGGAGGCGTCTTCACAGGAGAACTCGACATCGCTGCAGAGGGACCGGGCATACGCCACCGCGAGGACGGCGTCCTTGAGAACCTGGTCGCGCGTCTTCTTGAGCTTGTGCGCAAGATGGATGTCGGACGTCGCAATAAATGTGTGGATGCGCGGCTTCTTCGCGCCGCGGATCGCCTCCCATGTCCGGTCGATATCTCCCGCCATCGCCCGGGAAAGTCCCGCGACCGAGGAGCGCTCGACGGTCCCCGCGATCATCCGGACCGCCTCAAAATCTCCGGTGGAGGCGACAGGGAAACCGGCCTCGATGACGTCGACATTCAGGCGTTCGAGCTGCCGGGCCATGCGCATCTTCTCCTCGACGTTCATGCTGCAACCGGGCGACTGCTCTCCGTCGCGGAGCGTCGTATCGAACACGATGATGCGGTCATTCATGGATCAGCCTCCTTAGAGTGTTCTTCCTTCCACGTCTACCAGTTTCTTTACCCACACCATGAGATCGTCGAACTGGAGCGGGGTCAGCGACTGCGCACCATCGGAAAACGCCTCTTCCGGTTTAGGATGGACTTCGATGATCAGGCCGTCGGCTCCCGAGGCCACCGCGGCTTTCGCCATGGGGGTGACAAGGCTCCGGACGCCGGTCCCATGGCTGGGATCGACGATGATGGGGAGATGGCTCGTCTCGTGGACCGCCGGGACCGCGGAAAGGTCGCACGTGTTCCGCGTGTAATCTTCGAACGTCCGTATCCCCCGTTCGCACAGTATCACTTCGTAATTCCCCTGCGACATGATATACTCCGCCGAGAGGAGGAGATCTTTCACCGTGTTGGCCATCCCCCGTTTCAGAAGCACGGGTTTGCGGACCTTCCCCACCTCCTTGAGGAGCGCGAAATTCTGCATGTTCCGGGCCCCGATCTGAAGTATGTCCGCGTACTCCGCCACCAGAGCGACGTCCGTCGGGGTGATCACTTCGGTGATAACAAAGAGACCGGTCTTCTCCCGCGCCTCGGCGAGGAGCCTGAGTCCGGCCTCTTCAAGCCCCTGAAAACTGTAGGGGGAGCTCCTTGGCTTGAACGCCCCGCCGCGCAGGACCTTTGCCCCGGATTTCTTGACCTGTTCGGCGACCGTCAGTATCTGCTCGCGGCTCTCGACCGAGCAGGGGCCGGCCATCACGACGAAGTGTTTGTCCCCGATCGTCACCGCGTTCGGCTCCCCCTCCTTCCCCAGTCGGATCGACGTCCGCCCGGGTTTCCAGTCGGTGCTCGCCAGCTTGTACGGCTTGAGTATGGGGACGACTGTCTCCACTCCGTCCAGGACCTCGAGTGCCTGCAGGCGGTATTTTTCCCGTTCGTCGCCGACGCAGGCAATCACCGTCCGCTGCTCGCCGTAGATCGGGTGAACCTCATAGCCGAGCGCGCGCACCTGTTCGAACACGTGATCGACCTGCTCCCGGGATGCGCCCGGCTGCATGACGATGATCATACTTCCCCCTGGAACTCGCGCTTCAGCGCGACGCGTCCCGTGCGCGCCATCTCCTTGATTGAGAAGGGTTTCAGCATCTTGATTATCGCATCGACCTTCTGCTGGCTCCCCGTCGCTTCGAGTGTGAGCGTCCTGGGGCTGATGTCGACGACCTTGGCCCGGAAGATCTCCGCGATCTGCATGATCTCCGGACGCGAGTCGTTCGTGGCGTGGACCTTGACGAGAACAAGCTCCCTGTCGACGAAACTCTCGAACGTCAGGTCGATCACCTTCACGATGTCGATCAGCTTGTTCAGCTGTTTCGTGATCTGCTCGATGATCTGATCGTCCCCGCGCGCCACGATCGTCATGCGAGAGACCCCTTCGTCCTCGGTGGGGCCGACGCTCAGGCTGTCGATGTTGTACCCTTTTGCGGCGAACATGCCGGCGATCCTGTTGAACGCGCCGAACTTGTTCTGGACGAGTATGGAGATCGTATGCCGCTTGACTTTCTCGTCCGGCGGACCGGGCGACTGCGTGTTAAGCATTGCTTGGGACGGGGGCATGCACACTCACCTTTCTGGCTTTTCCTTTTTCCACCGTTTCGATCCGGTCCCCCGCCGGCTGCTTCCCGTCCGGGGCGGGATCGGGGGTGTCGATCATCTCATTGACGGTCTGCCCGGCGGGGATCATCGGATAGACGTTGTCCTCTTTCGCGACGACGAATTCGACGAAGACGGGGCCGTCGGTGTGCGCCATCGCCTTGCGGAGGACAACCTCCACTTCCTCCGTGCGGGTGGCGCGATACGCCGTGCAGCCGTATGCCTCCGCAAGCCGGACGAAGTCAGGGTTCGCCAGCTCGACGTGCGAGTACCGGCGCCGCCAGAACAGCTCCTGCCACTGCCGGACCATGCCGAGGAAGCCGTTGTTGATCACGAAGATCTTGATCGGGAGGCGGTGCTGGACGATCGTCGCCATCTCCTGGCTGTTCATCTGGAACCCCCCGTCGCCGCTTATGGAAATGACGGGGAGATCCCTGCGGCCGAACACGGCCCCCATGGCGGCCGGGAGGGAGAATCCCATCGTCCCCAGCCCCCCGGAGGTGATGTGCGTCCGGGGATGGGAGAAGTTAAAGAACTGCGCCGCCCACATCTGGTGCTGCCCGACATCCGTTACGACGATTGCGTTCCCCTCCGTGATCTCCCCCAGCTTCTGTATCACGTATTGCGCCCGGATCTCCTCGCCATTCCTGTAGCGGAGGGGGTGCTCGTCCTTCCACGCTTCGATTGTCTTCAGCCAGTCCTTCGTCTCCAGCGGGTTGACAAGCTCCAGGAGTGCGGTGAGTACCGATTTCACGTCGCCGACGATCGGGACGTCCACCTTGACATTCTTGCTTATCGCGGAAGGGTCGATGTCGATGTGAATTTTCTTCGCCTCTGCCGCGAACGCATCGACGTTACCGGTCACCCGGTCGTCAAACCTGGCCCCCACGGCGATGAGGACGTCGCAGAAATGCACCGCCATGTTCGAGTACCAGGTCCCGTGCATCCCCAGCATCCCCATGGCGAGGGGGTCGTTCTCAGGAAAGGAGCCGAGTCCGTGGAGGGTCGTCGTCACCGGACAGCCGAGTTTCCGTGCCAGCGCCGTCAGCTCGGCCGCCGCGTTGGAGAGTATCGTCCCCCCTCCGACGTAGAGGACCGGGCGGCTTGCCGCGTTGATCATGTCCGCCGCCTTTTTGATCTGGCGGACATTCCCCTCGAGTATGGGGTTGTAGTTCTGGAGCGTCACGCTTCCGGGGTACTCGAAATGCGTCTTCTGGGCCATCACGTCCTTCGGGAGATCGACAAGGACCGGGCCGGGGCGCCCGCTGGTGGCGATGTAAAAGGCCTCTTTGATCGTCTGCGCAAGCTCGCGGACGTCCCGGACGAGATAATTGTGCTTGGTGATCGGACGGGTGATCCCCACGATATCCGCCTCCTGGAACGCATCGTTGCCGATGAGCCGGAGGGGGACCTGGCCGGTAAAGACCACGAGCGGAATCGAATCCATCATCGCATCCGCGATCCCGGTCACGGTGTTTGTCGCCCCGGGGCCGGAGGTGACGAGGACGACGCCGGGTTTCCCGGTGGCCTTGGCGTACCCTTCAGCCGCGTGCGTGGCCCCCTGCTCGTGCCGGGTCAGGACGTGTTTGATATCCGAAATGTCGTGCAGTGCGTCGTAAACCCCGATCGTCGCTCCCCCTGGATAGCCGAAGAGGACTTCAACATTTTCGGCGATAAGGCTGCGGACGAATATCTCCGCCCCGGTCATGAGCCGCCCTCCCGATGATGCCGGACTCTCTCCCTCGTGCGCCTGTCGTGTCATCGTGATCCCTCCGCTCAGTGATTGTGAATGAATCAATCCGTAACTGCACCGACACTGCTGCTCGACACCTGCCGCGCGTATTTTGCGAGAACGCCCGAACTGTAGCGCGGCGCGGGCTGGACCCATGCGTCTTTTCTCCGCCTCAGCTCACCCTCCGCGACGTCGAGGTGGAGCAATCGCTTCCGCGCGTCGATTGTGATCATGTCGTTCTCATGGACAAGCGCGATCGTTCCGCCCACGTACGCCTCGGGCGCCACGTGGCCCACCACCATCCCGTACGTCCCTCCCGAAAAGCGGCCGTCGGTGATCAGGCCGACCGAATCCCCGAGTCCTGCGCCGATGATCGCAGATGTCGGCGCGAGCATCTCTCTCATCCCCGGACCGCCCCGCGGGCCTTCGTAGCGGATGACGATCACATCCCCTTTCCTGATGCCCCC
>PMND01000080.1:25425-26773 GCA_003161955.1 Ignavibacteriota bacterium
ATCGTCAGAGCCTTGCCGTGCAGCACCCCGTGTGCGAGGAGCATCTTCATCACCTGGGGCACGCCCCCTGCCCTGTGAAAGTCCGTCGTGACGAACCGGCCCGAAGGCTTCAGGTCGCAGAGCACGGGGACGCGGGGACGGACAGTTTCGAAGTCGTCGATGGAGAGGGGGACGCCGGCGGAGTGTGCGATCGCCAGGAGATGGAGGACGGCGTTTGTCGATCCGCCGATCGCCATGACGACTGCGATCGCATTTTCAAATGCCTCACGCGTGAGGAGCTGCTCAGGGAGTATCCGGCGCCTGATCGCGCCGGCAAGGACTTCCGCGGAACGGGCGGAACTATCAGATTTTTCTGCATCTTCGGCAGCCATTGTGGACGAGTACATCAGGCTGAGCCCCATCGCCTCGATTGCCGAAGACATCGTGTTGGCGGTGAACATGCCTCCGCAGGAGCCGGCTCCCGGACAACAGTTCCGCTCCACATCCCGGAGCTCGCTTTCGCTGATCTTCTTAGCGCTGTATTCCCCGACCGCCTCGAACGCACTCACGACGGTCAGGTCCTTGCCGCGGAGGTGCCCGGGTTTGCTCGTTCCGCCGTAGACGAATATGGAGGGGATATTCATCCGCGCGATTGCGATCATGGCCCCGGGGATGTTTTTGTCGCACCCGCCGACGACGAGGACTCCGTCCATGCTCTGGGCGTTGCAGGCGGTTTCGATCGAGTCGGCGATCACTTCGCGCGAGACGAGGGAATATTTCATCCCATCCGTCCCCATAGAGATGCCGTCACTGACCGTGATGGTTCCGAATATCTGGGGCATCGTGCCCGCCGCGCGGAGCGCATCGACGGCCCGGTCGGCAAGTTGCTGAAGGCCGATGTTGCACGGTGTGATCGTGCTGTAGGCGCTCGCGACGCCGACAATCGGCTTGCTGAAATCACCGTCGCCGAACCCAACGGCACGCAGCATCGCCCTGTTGGGAGTACGCTGGACCCCCTGGGTTATGGTCCTGCTCCGGTAGTTTTGTGGTTCTTTGTCGGCCATCTCAGTTCCTCTTCATGAACGAGCACAATGCTGCACTTGTCCGCCGGAGGGGAACCACGCTTGACCGCTTGGATGGTACGAGGGGTGTGTGCTGGTTGGCCTCCGGCGTTCGGTTAGCTGTTAATCAACAGCCCCAGAACGGTCGGGAGGCTAATAAGCAGCAGAAGGTTTAGAATGAGGGAAAGGGACAGAACCGGGCGGTGGATCCCGCGGAGGGACCCTGATGACGCCGCGGTATGTGTGTTCGGTCCCATTGGAGGTGTTCTCTGACAACAAAAATAAGATTTCTTCCCACTCTGTCAAGT
>PMND01000012.1 GCA_003161955.1 Ignavibacteriota bacterium
AGATCACTGATGGACCCGCCGATCGCGCCTAAAGTCTCCCAGGAGCCGGGGAGCGTGAGCGTCTCCACATCCTGCGCTTTCCCGAGTTCGGCCGCAGTAGGCGGGCGATCGGAAATAATCCCGCGGAGCTCCTTCGCCACCTCCACCATTGATTCCTTTGTCTTGTCGGTCTGGACGGGCGCATAGGCGATGAACGGCCTCTGCGCTTCCGCACCGAGTATCGCGGTCCACGCGCCGTATGCCCAGTGTTTGTCCTCGCGGAGATTCATATTCATTCGGGCAGAGAACACGCCGCCGAGGACCGTGTTCATGGTTTCAATCGCGATGTTCCCGGGGTCTGATTTCGGGGGCGCGACTTCGCCGGCAATGATGACCGACTGAAGGGCACCGGGCTTATCCACGATGTACACCCGGGGTTTCGGCGGAAGGCTGACCATACCGACATTCTTCTTCTGGACGTCTCCCCTCCGCCAGCCGCTGAACAGCTTCTCCAGCTTCGGTCGTATGGCGTCCATCGACGTGGCACCCACCACCACCAGCACGGCATTGTTCGGCTTGAACCACCCGTGATGGAACTTCACAAGGTCATCACGCGTGATCTTCGCAACCGATGATTCGGTCCCCGAACCCGTGAACGGCAGCCCGTACGCGTGCCCGACGCCGTACATAAGCACGGGAAGAACACGGAGCGCCATGGGGAAAGGAGAGACCTTCTCCTGCTGTATCCGGGCCAGGAGCTGCTTTTGCTGCCTGATGAAATCCTCCTGCGGGAACGTCGGATTGAGTATCACGTCCGCAAACAGGTCGAGGGAAGCGTCCAGGTTTTCCGCGAGTGCGTTCAGTGTAACCCGGGACTTGTCGAGGTCAGAGAAGGCATTCAGATTCGCCCCGAGCATGGCGCTTTCATCGCTGATCTGGAGCGCGTTCCGTTTTGCCGTCCCCTGCAGCAGGGTGGACATCGCAAGGCTTGCTGTCCCCGGAAGGCCAAATTGATCGGACGAGTAGCCTGCGTTCACAAGGAGATTGAACTGCACCACCGGGACGCTCTGCCTCTCGGCCAGGACGACCGTGAGTCCGTTCGAGAGGGTGGCACGCTCGAGTGACGGAAACTTCGCCACGGGCGGTGTACCGGCCGCGGGGAGTTCCGATCTGTCCGCAGTGTCCGCCGACGTCATAAACTCCGGGAACGGATGTACCTCAAGTATGTAGACTCCGTCGGAGAACCACTCGCGGGCTGCGCGGAGGAGTTTTTCTTTTGTTGCTCCTGCGACGAGGTCAAGCGTCCTTTGATACGCGTCGGGGTTTCCCGTGAATGCTTCGCCGCGTGCCAGGACATCGCTCTTCCCTCCGAATCCTCCAATCCGCTCAACGCCGCGTATGAAACCGGCCCGAAACCGTGTCTTTGCGCGCTGGAGCTCCGCCTCAGTCGGGCCGTTCTTCAGAAAGCGCGCCAGCTCTTCATCCACTTCCTTTTCGACACGGGAGAGATCTCCCCCGGGCCTGGCAGTGGCGTCGATCGTGAACAGGCCGGCGATCTCTCTGGCGTCAATCGAGGCCTCGACGCCTGTGGCAATCTGGTCGTCGTACACGAGCCTCTTGTACAGCCTGGAGCTCTTCCCGACGCTGAGGACGCTGCCCACCAGCTGGAGATACGCAGCATCCGCGGATCCCCACTGCGGCGTGTTCCACACTTTGTAGATGCGGGCCTGGGGTACATGGTCCTGTACGGTTCCCCGCTGCATCCCCGTCCTCTTTGCGACCCATACCTGCGGCCTCGCGACGGGAGGGCCGGAAGGAATGTCGCCAAAATAATGCTTCACCTTTACGAGAGCCGCATCCGTCCCGACGTCGCCGGCGATGACGAGGATCGAGTTGGCGGCACCGTAGTACGTCTTGAACCATTCATGCACGTCGGTGAGTGACGCGGCATTCAGATCCTCCATCGACCCGATAACCGTCCACGAATACGGGTGGCCGACGGGGAATGTGTTCTTCGTGATCAGCTCCTCGGTGACGGCATACGGCTCGTTTTCCCCCTGTCGCTTCTCATTCTGCACGACGCCGCGCTGCTGGTCGAGCCTCTTCTGATCGACCACGCCAAGCAGATGCCCCATCCTGTCGGACTCGAGCCACAGAGCCTGGTCGAACGCCGACGTGGGGACGTTCTCGAAGTAATTTGTCCGGTCTTCCGAGGTCGTACCGTTGTCGTCGGTCGCTCCGGCTTTCTCGAGCGTCGCAACAACGCTTTCATTAAAGTGCTCACTCCCGCCGAACATCAGGTGTTCGAACAGATGCGCGAATCCCGTCTTCCCGGGTTTTTCGTTTTTCGACCCGACATGATACCAGACGTTCACAGCAACGATCGGGGCTTTATGGTCCTCGTGTATGAGAACCGTGAGCCCGTTGTCGAGCACGAATTTCTTATACGGAATGTCGATGTCGCTTTTGGCCGCGGGCTCGTTTATCGCACCGGCAGGTTTCTGGCCGTATGCAACGGCTGCGACAAGGACGAGAAGCGCGAATCGGAGGAGGATGCCTCGTGGATGCATGAATGGCTCCTTGTGAGTGGGGGGGGAATCCGGAGTTACTCCCGCCGATTTTGGGCGGGACTG
>PMND01000081.1 GCA_003161955.1 Ignavibacteriota bacterium
ACTCCTCTTGCTGTAAAATGAAGCCGCCGCTCCGCATTGTTACTGCCGAGCGGCGGGGGTGCTAATTTTGAGGTTGCTTCGTGGCGCAGATTGCCCCGCTCCTGGGTCCCGCTCATGAGCGGGGTCCCAAAGAGCGGGACTTCGCTCCGCTCTCAATGACAGGGGGGCGAGCAGTGACGGCCACTCACAGTGAATCATTTGCAGCTGATACGCTCCCTTGCTTTGAGCGCATCTTGGTTCTTCGGGTCGAGCCGGAGGCACTTGCCGTATTCACTGCACGCCTCTTCAACGAGCTTTCTGTTCCCCTCGTTGTCCCCCTCGACGCGCATCAGCACAAGTCCGGTCCCCAGCCAGAAATGGCCGACCGCAAGGCCGGGTTCCAGTGCAACGGTCTTCCTGAAGTGGGTTACGGCTTCCGCCTTCTTTTTCATATTTTCTTCCTGGACGCCTGTCGGTTCGAGACTCTGGAGCAACGCCTGTCCCCACATCAGGTGGATGGAGGAGTTTTCGATCCCCGCCCCTATGGCCCTGCGGAAGCTGTCGAGCGCCTTGCTGTACTGCTTATCCCGGAAATAGAGCTGTCCCTTTTGAAGGTATGCCTCGCCCGCTTCGACTTTGTGTTTGTCCACGTCCGTGCCGATAATCGCGAGGACCGTGTCGTACTGCGCGACTGCCTCATCAAGCGAATCGACCTGCGCATAGTACCGCCCGAAGTTCAGGTGACCGGAAAGAAAATCCGGCTTCAACTCGAGGGAGCGGACAAGGAGCTGCCTGCAGCGCGGCCAGCTCTTCAATGCCATGTAGCAGGCGGCCCCGTTCACATACGCGCTCAACGAGCGAGGATCGCAGACGATCCTCTTCTCAAACATTCCGGCGGCATGCTCGTAATCATGACGTTTCATATAAATGAAACCAAGCGGGAAGTAGACCTCGCAATTCGACGAGTCGGCTTTGACCGCTTCCAGGAGCACCTGCACGGCCTCCTCTTCGCGTCCGACGCTCTGCAATGCTGCGCCGTAGTCGCCCAGGTCCTCAGCATTCAGCTTCCCGTGGCGCGTCAGCCCTGCAAATCCCGCCAGCGCTCCATTCCAATCCTTCGTCTTTGTGAGTGACCGCGCGAGCACCCGCCAGATCTCTGCGTTCGCCGAATCGAGCTTGAGAGAAGTTTGTGCCGCTTTTGCGGCATCGGGAAAATCGTCGCCGCCGAACAGCGTCCTGGCGTACATCGCCCAGCCTTCGACGGAATTCGGCTGCAACTGTGTCAGCTTGTAAAGGGGGCGCACCGCATTGCGGTAGAGTTTGGCAAGAAGGTATGTGCGGCCGGTCTCGAGATAGGGCTCCGGAAGCGTCGAGTCGATCGCCACGACGCCGTCCCATTCTTTCACCGATTCAACGTATTTTTTCTCCTTGAAGTACACCCGGGCAAGTTTGGCGCGAATCACGATGTTCTTCGGATCCAGCTCAATCGCCTTCTGGTAATTCGACTCGCCAAGGACATAGACGTTCTGCTTGAGGTACGCGTCACCGAGAAGCACGTACAGCGAAGAGTTGCCCGGTGCGGATTCCTTGGCGCGGGAAAGCTGGACGATCGCCGCATCAACCGAGTCCGCCGCAAGCAGAGCAGTCCCGAATCCTGCAGCGATGGATATGTCCTTCGGCGCCAGCTTCCCTGCCCGGCGGAACTGGGCGAGGGCTCCGACGTTGTCTTTTTTCTCAAGGAGGGCATAGCCAAGCTGTCCAAATGCCTCGACGTTTTCGTTGTCCCGGTCGATGGCGGCCTGGAAGTAACCGACCGCTTCATCGGCATGATGACGGGCAAGGGCAATTGCACCGAGATAGGTATTCGATTCGGAGGGCTTCCGCCCGACTTTGAGGGCTTCCTTGAATTGTGTGATCGCAGTGCCGGTGTCGCGCAGAGCAAGCGCCTGTTTCGCTTTTTCGAACGGGTCCTGTGCGTGCACCGAACCTATGAGCAAAAAAGCTGCGAGGAATATGAGGAGCGATTTCATTCTCAGTTGACCTGCTGTGATGTGAGGTGAACCAGCCGCACCGGCATCGTGGCCGGGACCAGCCCGTCTTTCTGAAACACTTTCTGACCTGCCGCGCTCGTCAGGTACGCGATGAACCCCATGCTGACGTCCTGTTCAATATTGCGGGTATACACGTACACCGGGGCGATCACCGGATAGTACCCCTGGTAAACGTAGGCCGGGTGCGGCGAATAATACACTTCGGGAGCGTATGTTGAATCAGGGCGCATCGAGGACGACGCAAGATCGATGACGTTGACGTCTGCCTCATTCCCTGTGAGCCAGTTGAGCCCGAGGATGCCGATGGCGCCGGGGGTGCCGCTGACATAGGAGAGGAGTCCTTTGCTCGCGGAGAACGACCGGGCCGCGGGGTCGAACCCTCCCCCCTTCAGGATGCTCCTGCGGAATACCTCGTTGATGCTCGAGTTGACTCCGCCTACCGCAAGCTCGATCATCATGCCGCGCTTGCCGGGCCAACGAGTGATCATCCCGCTGAATATCGTGTCGAGCTGACCAACCCGGAGCTGGGTCACGGGGACACCCCTGTGGGCAATGACCGCCACAGCAGACCGGGCGACGAGATACTCCTGTATCGAGACTTTCGCGGCGGCGAGGGCGTCGCGCTCTTCTTTGTTGAGCTCCCGGGCGCACACGATGGTCCTGATGCTGTCGGCGGCGAATTCCGCGATGATCTCGCGCGCCTCTGCATCACGGATCGATAACTTCGCGTCTGTGTAGATACTCGTAAACTCCCGGATCTCGTGTTGCATCACCGGGAGAAGCGCTTCATCGCACCCGAGCCGCAGGGACCCCTTTGTCAGCGACGTCGATCCGGGCTCCTTCCCCCCACAGCCTTCCATGAGGAGGACCGACAAGAGGATCGTGCCGGCAAGGGGCAGAAGGAGCTTCATGATTCCTTTCTCTCCGGCCGCCGAAAGTACGCGACCGTAAACCTGAAGACACCGTAGAGGAATATGGCCGCACCCATCGCGAGGCGAAACTCTCCCGGGATAGCGGCGTTGTTGAGGACCCCCGTCATGACAAGAATCCCCGCCAGTGCAACAGCCGCGGCGAGGATCATGACTATGAGCCGAACGATCCTTTCGACCGTCATATGTAGCAAGCGCGGGGAAGCGATTAGAGCCTTCCCCGCACAGGGTCTTTTCCCGTCAGTTTACTTCTTGTCCGCGAGCCTGAACTTGAACGGCACCGAGACCCACACGGAGACCGGCCCGTTATTCATATACGCCGGGGTGAACACGAACTGCTTCGCCGCTTCGATCGCGGGCTCGTTGAAGATCTCGGCGTCGCTTTTCATTATCAGCACCTGTTTCGCTTTCCCTTCCTTGTCGACCCAGATCTTTACCCAGACTTTCCCCTCGAGTCCCGCACGCATCGCGAGCTCGGGGTATTTCGGCTCCACTTTCTTCACAACGACAGGCTCCTTTTCCACCGCCACGAAATCAGCGGGGGGCGTGTCGTCGTCGATCTTGATATCCTGCTGGACGGCGACCTCTCCGGCACCGGTCGCATCGCCAATCGGCGCCACCGCCTGGCTCATCTCGGTCTGTGTCGCAAGGGTCTGATCCGCACTCACCTCCGCATCGGGAACCGGCACGGGCGCGCCCACGCTCGGCTTGGCCGTGGGAGCGGAGAGCGATACCGGCGGCGGCGTATTGGCGGCCGCAATCGAGGGCGGCGGGCCGAGGTCGCTGTACTTCATCAGCCTGACCATCACCATCGGCGGTTCCTCGGCCTGGAGGAGTCCGGCGACGTAGTATGAGCCGATAATGGCCGCGTGAATGGCGATCGCGATGCCGAGACCCCACCAGCGGTACTTGAAATAGACGGCTTTGAGTTCTTTCGCGCCGTAATCGATACCCGTGTTAGGAGCACCGGCAGCTACAGCTGTTGCCATGATATTCTTCCTCCGTTCGTTAGCCCTGGACCTTTGCCATCAGCGCTTTGTCCGGATCCCCCAGGGGTGCAAGGCTGAACCGCTGCACGCCCGCATTATTGAGTTCATCGATCAGGTCCACCATCATCTTGTACTTTCCCAGACGGTCGATCTTGAGCAGCACCGTGAGCTTCGGGATCGAGGCCTGCTTGTCAACAAGGAACGCCCGCAGGTCCTTCGCTTCGATGATCTTCGGCGCGTCAAGTGCGATGTTCCAGTAGATCACTCCCTTGTCGTTGACCCGGAGCACCATCAGATTGGACTCCGCAATCTCCACCTTGACGTTCTTGTCCGGGGGAAGATTGATCTCCATCGTCTGAGGCCGCGACATGGACGTCGTGTACATGAAGAAGGTGAGAAGCAGGAACGCAACGTCCACCAGCGGCGTCATGTCGATCCGGACACCCAGCCTTCTCCCTTTCTTCTTTTTCCCTTTACCGTGCGATTTACTTTCCGCTACATCTCCGCCGGCCATTGGTTGTACCTCCTCAAGCTATGTTTTGTTCCCGAATCACCGGGCAAGCTCGGTGACGAGATTAAAACGGGTTATCTGGGTATCCTGCAGGACGTTCATCACGTCCTCAGCGACCCCGTAATCAGCCTCTTTGTCCCCCTTGATAACGGTCCGGAGCTTGGGATTCGCGGTCCGGGCGTTCACAAGGTACTTTGCAAGCTGTTCTTTGGGGACCTCGACGCTGGCCTTGTTTTCGTTCGCCGCGCCGAAGAGTCTTCTGCGGAGGATCTGGGAATCCAGGGCAAGGAACAGTCGCCCGTCCTTGCTGATATTGATCGTCATCACGTCGGACTCGGGAAGCTTGGTTTGCGAGTGGGACGCCGGGAGCACGATCGTCACTTCTTCCGTGGGTTTGAACGTCGTCGTGAGCATGAAAAACGTCAGGAGCAGGAACGCGACGTCCACCAGCGGGGTCATGTCGATGCGGTACCCCTGTCGGTGTGGCTTGAATTTGGGCATGGGAGTTTCTCCCCCCCTTCCTATTCGTTCGTCCGCGCGTGGAGAATCTGGACAACGTTATAGCTGGCTTCGTCGATCATATAGGTGAAATTGTCCACCTTGGTCACGAAGTAATTGTACGCGACGATACCGATGATCGCGGCCAGCAGACCGAGGGCCGTGTTGATAAGGGCCTCGGAGATTCCGATCGAAAGCTGGATGGCGTCAGGCGTGCCGCCGACAGCGGCCAGAGCGGTAAACGCACGGATCATCCCGACAACCGTTCCGAGAAGCCCGAACATGGTGGCAATGGAGGCGATCGTCGAAAGTGCAACCAGATTGCGCTCGAGGAGCGGCGTCTCAAGACTTGTGGCCTCCTCGATCGCGCGCTGGGTTTCGGCCAGCTTTTTCTCAGCATCGAGCTTTTTTTCCGTCATCACAAGCTTGTAGCGTTCGAGGCCCGTGCGGATGATGTTGGCCGCCGAGCCCCTCTGGGCATCGCAGGCCTTTATCGCCTCGTCGATTTTGCCGGCCATGAGGTTCCCCTGAACGCCTTTGAGGAACGAGGTGATCGACGCGCGCCCGTTCGCCTTGCGGAGGGAAAAGAGCCTCTCGAACACAAGCGTGAGATCCATCAGGGTCAGGGTGATCAGAATAGGCACCACGATGCCGCCGGTGTAGACGGTGCCCAGCAGATTGTTCGCCAGGGTGCGGGTCTCACCGTTCCGGAAGTTGCTCGGATTACCGAGGACAAACCAGTAGATGCATACCGCGACCACGGCGGTGATCACGATAACCGACGAGAGAAAGACGGACTGCTTCATCGAGAACTCCTTGTCTTGTTGATTGTGGGATTAGTTTTCCTTGCCAAAGCCCGCGACGGCATCCTCGCGGGTCTCGCACGTGTCGAACACCAGTGTCAGCTTCGTGATCACGAAGATATTGTTGATGTTCTTGTTGATACCGCACACTTTGACGTGTCCTTTGTTCTTGGAGAATGTTGTGTGCGCTGACACCAGAACCCCGATCGCCGTGCTGTTCAGGTATGTCACTTTGCTCAGGTCAATGATCAGTTTCTTGGTCCCCTGCTGCACAAAATCCGCCACTGCGTTGCGGAGCTCATCGGTCTCCTCTCCGCCCACCAGCGATCCTTTTACCTCGATGACGCCGATCTTCCCATCCTGTAGTGTAGTCGTCTTGACTGCCATGGTACCTCCGAGTAACTGAACGGTTGAGTGCGTGTATCCGCCGGGATGCTGACACTTCCCCCGCGGACGTCCAAGGATAACTCAGGGCAGGGGTGCAACCCGGCAAGTCAAGGGTCAGAGAACAAGAGCCGTTGGGTCTCTCGCAGCTTCGCTGGGTTATCGTGGTCGTTTTCGCGACGAGGAGGCGCCTGCCCGGTGTGTGTGGCAGGACAGGCCCGTCGAGACGGGCCTTCAGCGTTTAAGCCGTTATCTGCAAATGTAGGCAGATGGATTGCAAATTGCAACAGGTTTCAAGCAGAAACGGATGAAATATGAGGCCCGGAGGGTCAGAACATGACCCCGATGAAGACACCGTTGTTTATGGTACGGTAGTCGTACCTGCCGTTCCCGAGCGTCCAGGCCTGGAAGCGGAACCTGTACCCGAAGGCGAGTCCGTTGAGGATTCCCACCTCCGGCAGGAGGGCTACGGCCTCCGCAATAGCCGCCGGGGAGGAGCCCGTCTGGAGGCTGTATCCATCGAAGCTGTAATGGATGATGGCGGCGGCCATAACGGAAAAGTCGACCGATTCGCCGTTGCTGCGGTATTTGAGCCCGGTCCCGATCCCGATGCTCCCAACGTCGAAATTATCGTGCAGCGTCCCCGCGGATTCCGATTTCGTGAAGTCCGCGTCGACGATGAAGGGGAGGACAAGGGCCTGTTCCCTGTTCCCGGTGAGGATGTAATCGCCCGTGAACGTGACGCCGAAATAGATCGCCGCACGTGACGCCCCGTGAAGATCGTATGTGGTGTACCCGAAGAGGAAGTCGACCGGACCCTGCCTGAACCCGACGAGCGGCATCACGCGTGTGTACGAGACCGCCAGCGACTCGGAGGCGGTGTTGGTTCCCCGGGGCCGGAAATCACGCTCAAATATTCCGGCGCTCGCGTACCGTGCGTCCGACGGCGCATACGACCGGGACTGTTCCAGGTACTGCGCCACCGCCGCCGGCGCCGCGCACGAGAGGATAAACGCAGCCGCCACCCCGCTCCACAGAAACCTCGAAGATCTCCTACGCATGCTGTTCGTCCTCCACAGGAATTCTCTTCAGCCGGAGTGTCTTGACGCGCCTCCCCTCGACCGCCTCCACGGTTCCTGTCCATGGTGCGATCCTGAGCTGCGCCCCCTTTTCGGGAACACGTCCGAGGATATGTATGGCGTATCCGCTCACAGTGACGACATCCTTGGAATCAGGCTCGATGTCGAACATCTTCGCGAAATCATGCAACGGCATCCCGCCGTCGACCAGGAACTCGTTCTCGTTTACTTTCTGCACGGGAAGCTGTTCCACGTCAAATTCGTCCCTGATCTCGCCGACCAGTTCTTCGAGGACGTTTTCCAGCGTCACCAGTCCGGCCGTTCCCCCGTACTCATCGACCGCGATCGCCATGAGAACCCGCCTGGCGAGAAACGTATTGAGTATCCTCTCCAGCGGCATTGTTTCAGGAACGAACGGCATATCGCGCTTGATCTCCAGCAGGCGCGAGCCGCTCCCCCGCAGGTCCTTCAGCCGGAAGAGATCCTTCATATGGACCATGCCGAGCACGTTGTCAAGGTCCGCCTCGCACAGGGGGAACCGCGTGAACTGGCTTTCGATCGCCAGCGTGATGTTTTCTTCCATGCTCTTCCCGGTCGAGAGGAATACCACGCCGGTCCGCGGCACCATGATCTCGCGGACAGAACGCTTGTGCATCTCCATGGCGTTCAGAAGTATGTTCTTCCCCGTGCTGGAGAACATCTTCCCCTTCCCCAGGAGCAGCCGGAGCTCTTCCTCGGAATGTGCGATGTCCCCTTCGCGCGCCGGCTGGATACCCAGAAACCGGAGGAAGGCGTGTGCGGAGACGTTGAGAAGCCAGATAAA
>PMND01000143.1 GCA_003161955.1 Ignavibacteriota bacterium
AGGGGGGGGCGGCGGAGGGGGCGGGTTCGGAGGCGGCGGGGCCATTAACAACTTCCTCGTGGGGCAGCAGAGCGGCCTCGCGACGACGAACTCGGTGGGGCTGAATTACAACGATACCTGGATGAAGAACCTCGAAGTCAACGGGAGCTATTTCTTCAACCTCACGCGCGCGCAAAATGATCAGAGGCTCAACCGGCAGTATTTCGCGGCCGGGGATTCGAACAGCCTGTACGACGAGAACGCAGACGCGGCAAGCAGAAACTACAATAACAGGATCGATATGCGGCTGGTGTACACCGCAGATTCTTCCAACTCATTCATCGACCAGCCGCGCCTGTACTTCCAGGGGAACAACTCCACGAGCCTCGTGGGCGCAACGAGCACTATTCCTGCGTCACAGGTCATAAACCTGGCCAGCAGCGACAATCTCGCGCACACGACCGGTTACAATCTTTCGAACCATCTGATTCTGAGGCACAAATTCGACCTCCCCGGCCGGACGATTTCGCTCGACATCGGGACAGGATACAACCATAAGACAGGCTCCAGTACGCTGCAGTCGACCGCCGACTATATGCAGGGGACGGCCACGCAGAGCGATACGCTCGACCAGCAGGCGACGCTTCTCACCAACAGCTCCTCCCTTTCCACGCGACTGGTGTACACCGAGCCGCTCACGGTTTCCAGCCTCATGCAACTGAGTTATTCTCCTTCCTGGACCCGGAACACTTCCGACAACCGGAAGTACCTGGCGGACCCGGTAACGGGAGAATACACCGCGCTCGAGGAAAACCTCTCCAACACGTACGAAGACTGGTACACGACGCACCGTGCCGGAATCGGGTACAGGTACAGGGACGGGGGATTGAACCTGATGACCGACATCTCGTACCAGATCGCAAGCCTGAAGGGGAACCAGCAATTCCCGACATCGAGCGCGGTCGGCCGGGTCTTCTACGACATCCTGCCGTCGGCGACATTCAACGACGTCATTTCCGATCACACGAACCTGCGCATATTCTACCGGACATCGACGTCACCGCCGAGCGTCACGCAACTGCAGAGTGTTGTCGACAACACCAACCCCCTGCTGCTCACGGCCGGAAATCCGAACCTCAAACAGTCGTACAGCCACAACTTCGTGGTGCGCTATTCCGATGCTACCCCCGACAAATCCCGGAGCTTCCTGGCGTTCTTCGGCGTAAGCTACACGGGGGACTACGTGGCCAATTCGACGATCACTGCTCTGCACGACACACTCCTCGCGGGGGGGGTGTCGATGGCCCGGGGGACGCAGATCACGTCTCCGGTAAATCTCGACGGTGACTGGAGCTTGCGGTCGTTCCTTACATACGGTCTCCCGTTCGGCCTCGTCGGGAGCAACCTGAACCTGACATCCGGCTTTACGTATAGCAGGACGCCGGGGCTCATTCAGGGAGACCAGAGCATTGCGAACAGCTACGCCATGAGCGCCGGCGCAGTTGTCAGCAGCAATATCAGTCCCGATGTCGATTTCACGCTTTCCTATACGGGAAATTATACAATCTCCCGGTATTCCCAGCAGCCGCTCTCCAACAGCAACTATTTCTATCACACCGCGGGAGTGAGGATCAATCTCATATTCCTCGACGGGATTGTCCTCAGGAACGACGTGAACAATACGCTCTATACCGGGCTCGCGGGAGGCTACAATCAGGACATCGTGATCTGGAATGTGGGGCTGGGGAAGAAGTTCTTTTCGGACCAGCGGGGGGAAGTGAGGCTCAGCGCGAACGACATCCTCAATCAGAACAAGAGCGTCAGCCGGACGATCACCGACTCCTACGTCCAGGACACCCAGACGCAGGTGCTCTCCAGGTATTTCATGCTCGCGTTCACCTATACGCTACGGTAGCGGAACGTCGTGGCGAATACCATGGCCCCGGACTCCCGCAAGAGCGGGGTACCTGAAACATCCCGCGACGTGGTCGTTGACCATTCCGGTCGCCTGCATGAATGCGTAACAGATGGTGGACCCGGCGAAGCGGAAACCGCGTTGTTTCAGATCCCGGCTCAGGGCGTCTGAGATCGCTGTCCGGGGGGGAACCTGCTTCATCCTCCTGCGCCGGTTGACGACAGGCTCCCCACCGACAAACTGCCAGATGTACGCGTCGAAGCTACCGAACTCCCGGGAGACTTCAATGAACGCCGCGGCATTGGAAACTGCCGACTCTATCTTCAGCCTGTTCCTGACGATCCCGCTGTTTGCGAGCAACGAACGGATTTTTGTCTTCCCGTATACTGCGACAATTGAAGGGTCGAAACCATCGAATGCTTTCCGGTACGCCTCCCGTTTTTTCAATATGGTGGACCAGCTCAGGCCCGCCTGCGCCCCCTCCAGGATGAGAAGCTCGAAGAGCCTCCGGTCGTCGTGCAAAGGGACTCCCCACTCCGCGTCATGGTACCGCTGCATCAGGGGATCATCTCCCGCCCAGGCACACCTGTTTCGTTCCACGCGCGAACTCACCGGGGGAGACTCCCCCGCACACTCACCCGGGGTGTGCCGGGACGGCGGACGGACATCCTCACCTTCGCCCTTTCCGCGATTTTGCCTTTGGCTTCGCGGAGCTCTTTTTCTTCGTGGCCGCCTTTTTCTTCGGGGCAACTTTTTTCTTCGCCGCAGCCTTCCTCCCGGGAGCAGCTTTTTTCGCGGGAGTCTGGGGACCCTTGATGATCCCCACGATATTTCCTTCGGGGTCAGCGAACTGGGCGAATGTCACCATACCGGGAACGTCGGTCAGAGGCACGATCACGCGTCCGCCGAGCGCCACGACCCTTTCAAGGTGCGACTGGACGTCCTCAACCTGAACATAGAATGTGACGCTGGGGGGCCCATCTGCCTGGGTTTGGCCTATGCCGCCGTTGATCCCCATTTTGACTCCGGTGTTTACCAACCCGTATATCATCCCCGTGGTGGCATCGCTCGCAGGTTCGATGCTCCAGCCAAAGAGACCGGAATAGAACTGGTTTGCGCGTTTGGAATCCCTGGCGTTTATCTCAAAATGCGTCACCGGTGCCGCCATGACCGACTCCTTTCAATGTGGTAGGAAGTTGGGACGGAAAAGAAAAAACGTGGATTCTCAACTCACAGTTCGAGAGAGTGGGAGCCCAGATGGAAGAAGATTATCGAATATAACGACGGGGAGTCGAATGTCAAGCGCACATCGGCATTTCCCGAAAAAAAACCGGGCAGTCCAGGAAGGACCGCCAGGCGCGACTTCAGGGATCCAAGAGCCCAAAACGCCTCAAATTCGTCAACAAAGCGGAATTCCCGTCCCTGCTACCCCTGCCAGAACGAGGTATCAAGAGCCAGGTCCTTCACCCCGTTGACGATAAACTGGATCCCGATACATATGAGGAGGAAGCCCATTATGCGTGAGAGGCTGTTTACTCCGTTGACCCCGAGAAGCCTGCGCATGGCCCCCGCCCCTCTGAGCACGAGCCATGAAATGAGTGCTGTCAGCAATATTGCGAGTATCACCCCGGCGAATGCGAGGATCTTATCGATCCCGTGGCGCACGTCAATGGAAGAAGACATTGTAATCACGACGGCGAGTGAGCCGGGACCGCTCAGGCTCGGCATTGCGAGCGGACTGAACGAAATGTCGAGCTTCTCCTGCGCTTCCTCCTTCCCTTCCGTCGAAATCTGCCCTTCGTCGGGAAAGAGCATACGGAACCCGAGGAATCCGATGACCATTCCCCCGGCGATGCGGATCCCGGGAATCGATATGCCGAATGCCACCATGATGAAATGCCCCGCGAGGAGAAATGTGACCAGAATGACAGTCATATATATGCAGGCACGCGTGATCTGGCGGTTCCGCTCGGCCTGGCTCAGGTGCGAGCTGATGCTCAGGAGGAGAACAGCCGTGCTGACAGGATTGACGATGGGGAGGAGCGTAACCAGAGCAACACCCACCCACGAGGAGAATTCTGCTAACGGATTCATAGATCGACCTGACGTCAAAAGAAGTTGGGTCAATATAGCCTGTCTGCGGCCGGATGTCAATGATGCAGGGGATGTCAGGCATGCCAATGAATGAGGACGTGACAGCAGAGAACATCGGTGAGCCGCCGTACGGCGCGGCCGAACTTAAGTCAACGTACAGGAAATTCCTGTGGCGCGGACTCGGCATTGCCGTCGCCATTCATTTCTGGATAGTCGGTCTCTATTATTTCATCGACCTTGTCGGCGGCGACGACCCTCCGGCGATACACGTCAGGTTGGTCCGGTACAGCGAACTCGGCCCCCCACCGTCGATCGCCGGAGCAAACTCCCCTCCTCCCTTCGCTATCTCCGCCCCGAAGGCGCGGCTTGATGCCGGCGTCCCCGTCCCTGTCCCTGACGTTGACGTGAGCCCGGAACAAACGCTCGCAACACAGCATGAAATGAACCAGGGGACGGGCCCGGGAGGGGAAGGGGGCGGGACCGAAGGCGGAACGGGGCTCCCGGGAGATATCGCAATAGCGGATGACGAATCACCCCCGGCCGATTTTGTGGCGGTCGAAAAAGAGCCCGCGATCGTAAAGAGCGTGGAGCCGAAATACCCCGACATGGCCGTCAGGACAGGCCTCGAGGGAAAAGTCCTCGTGAAGATCTGGGTCGACAGGGAAGGGAAGCCGAAGGAGGTCGACGTGATTCAGAGCGACGCGGAAATATTCAACGAGCCGGCCATCGAAGCTGCAAAACAGTTCGTGTTCACTCCCGCCTACATGAACGACGGACCGGTCTCGGTCTGGGTGACGATCACGCTCAGGTTTGCCCTTTCCGGAGGAAAGTAACACCCCCGCGGCCCGGCAGGGCCCACGTCCGGGGCATGTCGTGCTTGTGCCTCTCTCCGTTGCGATCTATATTACGGCACGTACATCCACCCCACCTCACAGGAGATCTCCATGCGTAAGTACGTACGGCCGTTCCTCTTCTCCGGCATTGCCGCGGCGCTCCTTTCCGGATGCATCCAGCAGAAGACGCAATCGAACGTCTACCCTGTTCAGGAGGGATTCGTCGATGCCCAGGGGATGCTCATATACTACACTTCCATCGGCAACGGGAAACCACTTGTAATCGTTCACGGCGGGCCCGGCGCATCGCACGATTACTTCCTCCCGTACCTCCTCCCGCTGGCAAGGTCACACCGGATCGTTTTCATCGATGAACGGGGGTCCGGAAAATCCGAGAAACTCGAGGACCCCTCCGGTTACACGGTCGAAGCGATGGTGGAGGACGTCGAGTCCGTCAGAACCGCGCTCGATCTGGGAAAGATCGACCTCCTCGGACACTCCTACGGCGGAGTCCTCGCCCAGGCATACGCGCTCAAGTACCAGGAGAACCTCGAACACCTGATACTCTGCAGCACGTTCCACAGCACGAAAGCGATGAACGAGGTGTTCCGCCGGATGCTGGAAAAGATGGCACCGGAACTCCGCTCCCGGATACAGAAAATGGAATCGGCGGGACTGTACGGACACGGAAGGGAGTTCGAGAAAAACAGGTACACGGAAGACTACATGATCGCGGCCTGGGGTGAGGGATATTTTCCCTACCTCTATCAGAATCATCCCGACCCGAACTACAATCCCGCTTCCGCCGGTAACATGTCATGGGACCTGTACAGAGCAATGTGGGGGTCAAGCGGCGAATACGTCATTGACGGGAACCTGGCGTCTGTGGAATATGCCGGGAAGCTCGGAACACTGAAAGTTCCCACACTTATTACTGCGGGAGACAACGATGAGTGCTCCCCCGCGCTGGCGCACGAAATGAACGGGCTCATCCCAGGTTCAAAACTTGTCATATTGCCCAGAAGCGGTCACATGACGTTCGTGGACCAGCCGGAGACGTTCATCAAGACGGTGGATGATTTCCTGCTAAAGTAAGAAATGAATCAAGGGTGTTTTGGATTGCGCCGCTCCTGGGTCCCGCTCATGAGCGGGGTCCCAAAGAGCGGGACTTCGCTCTCGCGATGACGAACTCTTGATGAGAGGGGTCAGCGTTTGATCCGGGCGCTCCCTCCCCCCATGACGTGCTTCAGCTCCTCCATCGTCACCATGCTCGTGTCGCCGCGGGTCGTCTGGAGCAGCGCGCCGTGCGCCGCTCCCATCTCCACGCATTCCTGCGGCGTCATCCCGTGAAGCAGGCCGTAGACGAACCCGCTGCAGAAGCCGTCGCCGCCCCCGACCCGGTCCTCGATTTCCAGGTTCATGAACTTGCGGGATTCGTAAAATGTCCCGTCGTAGTACATAATGGCCGACCAGTTGTTCACCAGCCCGCTCACCACCTCGCGCAGCGTCGTCCCGACGGCCCGGACCCCGGGAAATTTCTTCACCACCTGAGCGACCATCCTCTTGTACCCCTCGACGGGAAGACTCTTGAGGTTCGCATCTGTCCCCTCCACGTTGAACCCCAGCACCTTCTGAAAGTCCTCCTCGTTCCCGATCAGGACATCGATGTACGGGATGATATTCCCGGTGACCTCGATCGCCTTTTTGCTTGACCAGAGCTTGCTCCGGAAGTTCAGGTCGTAGCTGACGATCGTGCCGGCCTCGTGCGCGGCCTTCATCGATTCGATCGTCACCTCCGCGCAGCCGTCGCTGAGAGCGGCAAAGATGCCTCCGGTGTGGAACCACCGGACCCCACGCGCACCGAATATCCGCTTCCAGTCGACATCGCCGGGCTTCATATGGGCGACAGCCGTGTGCCCCCTGTCGTACAGCGTCACGCTCGCCCTGACCCCCATCCCGACTTCCGTGAAATTGAGCCCGACCCGGTCCGCCCTGCCCGACCCGTCATACGGGATCCAGACCACCTCGCTGATATCCATCCCGCTCGCACGCGCGTGGTTCCTGATGAAGTGGCCGAGCGGGTTATCCACGAGCCGCGAGACCCACCCGGTGCGCATCCCGTAGCGCGCGAGGGCATACGATACGTTATATTCTCCTCCGCCCGCGAACGCCTCGAAGACGGGGGTCAGCTCGATCCTCTGATGCCCGGGGGGACTCAGCCGGATCATGCATTCACCCAGGGTCAGCACATCGAATTCTGTTTCTGTCTCAGGACGCAGAGTCAGGGGCATGGCATCTCCTAAGTTGGTCTGTTGCTGTGGGGAGAGAACGGATGGTAACACAGTGCCGCAAAGATCAGAGGCGGAACCCGACACCGTTGATGGAACGGCGGAGCGATGGGTCCGCCGGACCGGAGACGACATTTATGGCTGCAAATTCACGCCGTACGCGATAGCCGGTCCTCAGACTCATAAAGCAACGGCCCCGCTCCTCCCGGGGAACCTCGAACAACCCTCGCAGAAGCCGGTCGTCACACTCGATGTCGTAACAGGCCTTCACCGCCATTTCGAGAATCTCTTCCGTCGTCCCCCTTCCGGGCAGCGCGACCGAGGGAACCGGTGGGGACGGTATCTCCCTCGAAGGATCCCACGCCGATGCATTATTGAGGAACCGGCAGAGGGAAGCGCGGATCATGCCGGCCGCGTTCACTTTTCCATCGATCGAATAACCCGCAATGTGCGACGTCCCAAGCGAAACCCGGCGGAGGAGTGCGGCGTCGATATCGGGCTCTCCCTCCCACACGTCCAGGACCGCGGCGGCGATGTGCCTTTCGAGGAGGGCGGACTCCAGCGCGCCGGTCTCAACGACGGCACCGCGGGAGGTGTTGATCAAAATCGAGCCGCGCTTCATCGCCCGGAGACGGCGGGCGTCAAAAAGATGAAATGTCGGATCACTCCCGGTCCGCGCCAGAGGAACATGAAGCGTGATGATGTCGGCCCCCATCAGGTCGTCGATCGGGAGATATCCTCCCCCTCCGGCTTCGCGCTCACGGGGGGGATCGTTCTCCAGCACCGTCATGCCGAGCGCGCGTGCCATTGACGCGACGCGTCCGCCGACATTTCCGGCACCGACAACACCCAGCGTCCTCCCCCGGAGCGAAAAGCCCCCCCGCCGGGCGAGCGCGAGGAGCGCGGCAAGGACGTATTCTTTCACCGAATTCGCGTTGGAGCCGGGCGCGCTTGCAAAGGTTATCCCCTTCGAAGCGAGGTACGGGAGATCGATGTGGTCCGTGCCGATCGTCGCGCTCCCCACGAAGCGTACCCCGCTCCCCTCCAGGAGGCCGGGGCCGACTTTCGTCTCGGAGCGGATCACGAGCGCACCGGCGTCCCTGACAGACCCTGAAGTGACCGCCGTCGTCTCGAGGAGCGTCACCTCGCCGAGCGGACCGAACGCCGAGCCGGCAAGCGGGATGTTCCTGTCGACGGCGATCCTCATCGCTTCTCTTCCCATTTTGTATGAAAGACCCCCTCGCGGTCGGTCCGCCTGTATGTGTGAGCCCCGAAATAGTCCCGCTGCGCCTGGAGAAGGTTCGCCGGAAGAGTCGCAGTCCGGTAGCTGTCGAAGTACGCGAGGGCGCTCGTAAATGCCGGGATCGGGATCCCCTGCTCCACTGCGGTCGCAATCACTTTTCTCCACGCGGATTGGTACGACGAGAGAATGCCGGAAAACCACGGGTCGAGGAGGAGGTTTGCGATCGCCGGATTATGATCATACGCCTCGTTGATCTTCCCCAGAAACCGTGCGCGGATGATGCACCCGGCACGCCAGAGCATGGCGATCCTCCCGTAATTCAGCCCCCACCCATATTCGCCGTTCGCGGCCCGGAGGAGCTGGAAACCCTGTGCGTACGAGCAGATCTTGGAACAGAAGAGGGCCTTCCGGATCAGCTCCAGGAACGCGGTCCTGTCCCCGCGGAACGACACCTCCGGACCTTTCAATAAAGCGGAGGCGGCGACTCGTTCTTTTTTCAGCGCACTCAGCATTCGCGCGAAAACAGCGTCCGCGATCGTCAGTGCAGGGACCCCGAGGTCGAGCGCAACCTGACTGGTCCACTTGCCGGTCCCCTTCTGTTCCGCCGTGTCGAGGATTACCTCGACAATGGGCTTTCCGGTTTCCGGGTCGTCCCTGCGGAGTATCTCCGCGGTTATCTGGATGAGGTAGCTGTTCAGCTCTCCCGTGTCCCATTGCGTGAACACGTCGGCCATCGCCCCGGGCGACATCCCCAGGAGCCGGTCCATCAGAAAGTATGCTTCGCAGATGATCTGCATGTCGCCGTATTCGATGCCGTTGTGCACCATCTTTACAAAGTGCCCGGCTCCGCCGTTTCCGATCCAATCGCAGCACGGGACTCCGTCTTCGGTTTTCGCCGCGATCGCCTGAAGAGGGGATTTCACCATCGGCCACGCTGCCGGATTCCCCCCGGGCATAATCGAAGGCCCCCAGAGTGCGCCTTCCTCCCCGCCGCTCACGCCCGTCCCCACAAACAGTATCCCGGTCCCTTCCAGAGATTTCATGCGGCGGTCGGTATCAGTAAAATAAGTGTTCCCGCCGTCAATCAGCACGTCGCCGGCANNCGCGGAGACTCCAGCGAGGCCAGAAATTCCGCCGCCGACCGTGCCGGGACCCCGTTCTTCCCGGACATCACGCGGGCGAAATCGTCCACCTTTGCTGCGTCGGCGTCGTACCCGACCACGGAAAAACCGTTCCGCTCCAGGTTCCGGGCCAGGTTCTGCCCCATCACGCCGAGTCCCACCACTCCAAAGTGATACTTTGCCACAGTGTGCTCCTTTCAGTCGTACCGGATCGCTCGCCATTCCGTTGTCCCAACAGCATAATGTACGGAGGTTGGGGCGAATGAGCAACAATCGGGGGGAGTTGACAAATTCCGAAAATCTGAGTAAAGTTACGGGCGCGGAGAACTCCAAACCCGTTCCCCCCCAGCAAGCTCTTTGAGAGTCTCAACCGGAGAGAACCACATGGCCGACGACACAGAAAAGGGGAATGCACGCGAAGGAGAAGCCGGCGGGCTCACGCGGAGGAGCATACTGAAACTCTCCCCGCTTCTCCTCCTCGCCGGCTGCGACATGACTCCGGAGGGACGGACCGAATCATTCCTCAGAACTTTTCAGAAATTCAACGACTGGTTCCAGGCGAAGGTTTTCGACAGATCCCGCCTCAGCACCGAATATTCTGCAGCAGAGCTGACCCCCGAAGAGGGATTCCGCGTCAATGGCAAAGACGATGATCCCCCCGACATCGATCCGGCCACATGGACTCTGGCAGTGGAGGGACTCGTCGCCCGCCCGGGGACGTACACTCTCGCGTCAATCTCGTCGCTCCCCAAACGGGTCATGAACACGCGCCATGTCTGTGTCGAAGGATGGAGCATGGTTCCCCGCTGGGGGGGAACTCCCCTCGGCGAGTTCCTGCGCATGGTGGGCGCCGACCCCGGCGCGAAATACCTTTCGGTCGAGAGCGCGGACGACTACACGACGTCCTACGACATGCCGAGCGCGCTCCATCCGCAAACGCTCCTCTGTTACGAGGCGTACGACAAGCCTCTGACCCTCCCCCACGGCGCACCCGTGCGCATCGTCATGCCGACAAAACTCGGATACAAGAGCGCGAAATGGATCAGGAAGCTCACCGTGACCGACGAGAAGACCGGGGGCTACTGGGAAGACCAGGGATATGACTGGTTCGCGGGTATCTGAATGCACAGACGGAAAAAAGAGTACCAGCATCCGCTCCTCGTCCGCCTGACCCACTGGGTCAATTTCATCGCACTGGCGGTGATGGTCGCAAGCGGACTGAGGATCTACAACGCATCCCCGATCTGGAATTTCAGCATGCCGGGATTCCTCACTCTCGGAGGATGGCTCGCGGGAGCGCGCATGTGGCATTTCTTCGGGATGTGGCTCTTTGCGGTCAACGGCGCGGCATGGGTCCTGTACAACGTTCTGAGCGCTCACGGCCGGCACACGACGCTGTTCCGGGGAAAAGACGTCTCCGGCCTGAAGCCGATGATACAGTACTATCTCAGGATCCGCCGGGAGCATCCCCCCGCCGGAAAATACAACCCGTTGCAGAAGCTCGCGTACACGTCGATCCCCCTGGCCGGACTGGGCTCGGTGCTGAGCGGGATGTCCCTCTACTGGCCCGTGCAGTTCGGCCCGCTCGCCTCACTCTTCGGCGGCTACGACACCGCCCGGATCTGGCATTGTCTGTTCACCGCAGGGTTCGTGCTGTTCTTTGCAGGCCACATACTCATGGTGATCATCGCCGGGTGGTCGAACTTCGTCTCAATAATCACAGGGTGGAAAAGCGCAGCGGACTGACGGGGAACGAACCCGGGAGACGGCGGTTCTTCGATTCCGGGACGGAGCGGGTCTGAAAGTTCAAGGAAGGATCATTCTCCGTTCAGGAGTGCGATGATTCCGGGGGATATCAGTTTCCTGTCAAGCTCGTAGCGGGGATCAATCCCTTTCACTTTGCCGAACGCGTCACGAGCTTCCTTCTTCAGATTCCCGTTTTCCCCCCCCGCGAGCAGGTACTCTGCGGCATAGGAACAGGCAAGAAACGCGTAGACATGAGGGTTGTCGTTCCAGTTCTTCGACGGTGAACCGAGCTTTTCGATCGCCACCCTGTACTCCCCTTCGAAATACGCGGTGATCCCCTGATGCACATTCTCCTCGGCAGAACTGATGAGCCCCATGTAATTTCCAAGCTCCGGGTAGGAGGGAGCAATGGTCTGCAGGCTGCGAAATGCGGCTTTCGCCTGGCCGATCTTCCCGTCATTGAATAGGGCCACCGCGTCTCTGAACAAAGCCGATCCGGCCGTGTCGGTTGAATGTGTTCCTTCTGTGGCGGCAGGCTCGTGCGGTGCCGGTGCCGGGATCTCCCTGGGACGCACCGCCGCTGCGGCCTCGAGTTTCTGCCTCCGGACCTGTATCTTCTTAAGGTAATTGCGGGCCCCTGGGTGGGCGGATTCCAGTCCGAGCACACTATTGAATTGTTCTTCAGCACGGTCCAGATCATCACGCTTGAAGAAGTCAACACCCGCCGCAAATGACGTGGAGACCCGCTCTTTCTTCGCCTTCTGGTCGGAAGCCGCTGTCTCGGGCTTCTTCTGGTCGGGGTTCTTCATCTCGGTCTTCTTCAGGTCGGACTTCGGAGCACCCGACGAGGGATTCTGAGGAGTGTTCTGAGGCGTCTTCTCCTGCGCGATCTGCTGAGCGGGCTTCTGGAGGAGGCCAACGTACTCGGCGAGGAGCGAGGGCGCCTCTTTGTCCCTTTGCGCATTCTCTATCGCTCCTTCGTTCTTCGCTTTCTCAATATCCGCCCGCGCGTTCGCCATGTCACCCAACCGGTAGTAGGCAATGCCCCTGTAGAGGTAGGGAAAGTAATCGATGAAAATGAAATTGTACGTCTTCTTGTTCGCCTTTGAATCCGGTTGATCATTGAGGGCTTCGGTGAGGAGTGTCACGGCCTGCTGCCACTGCCCCTTCTGTACGGCCTTCCGCCCGTTTTCGTAGCTCTCGTACCACTCAGCGCGAAGTAGCGCGGAGGGGAGGAGGAGGAAGAGTATCAGAAGGAAGGGCTTATTCACTTTTTGTGGACCCCCTGGAAGACGTCGATCACATCCCGTGAGAAGAGGGTCCGGTCGAGCTGATAGGCGGGATCGATCTCGAGCGCACGCCGGAATTCGAGCCGTGCGCTCCGGAGCGCATCGGTCTCCTTTTTCCCTGCAGCCCTGTGCCGGAGACAATACGCCACGCCGAGGTACGCGTGGAGGCTCGCATCCTGATCCATCCCGGGCTGCGCCGCTTTGAGAAGTCTGATCGCCTGTTCGTGCCGTCCCTTGATAAGCTCGAGCACTCCGCTGGAGAATTCCCGCGGCGGCGCCTCCTGCTCTCCCCCCCCGGACTGCTTCGCGATCCGGGCGATGTAGCTCTTCGCGACGGAATTGTAGGGATCGATCACGAGGACCGAGCGGAAAACCGTCACGGCTTTTGCGTACTCCTCCTGGTTGAAGAGACGGACGGCGTCGGCGATCTGATTGTTCACCGCCGCCTTGAGCTCTTCAGAGACGAAACCCTTTCTCCCTCCGGCGCTCTTCTTGCGCGCTTCCTCCAGGAACGTTTTCAGATTGGCGGACTCCGGCTCCAGATCCTTCGCTTCGCCCAGTCGCTCGGCGGTTTCAAAGTAATTCGCCGCGAGCTGCCACATCCCCTGGTTATAGTACGCCAGCCCGAGATAGTAGTAGGGGATGTACGTAATGAACCACATCCCGTACGTCCTCGCATACCTGCGCGGGATGCCGTTTGAGCCGAGGGCGAGCTTCAGGTTTTCGATCGCGTTAAGCCAGTCCCCGGATTCGATATAGGCGAGCCCGGTCTCATAGTTCACGTACCACGGGAGTCCCCCGTTTGCCGCCTGCACAGGAGCTTCGGGGGTCTCCGCCTTCGTTGCCGGCGGTATGCCGGCCGTGTGCGGCGGCTCCCCCGACAGCTCGCCGCGGAGAGACTCGAGGAGTGCGTAATCCTCGGGAGATTGCTGTATCTCGCCGTACTTCAGGCACAGGTCGAAGTTGTCGACCGCTTTCTGTTTCTCTTTCAGATGGTAGTACGCCTCGCCGATGTGAAAGTACGGCAAATAATTCACAAACCGGAGACCGTACGTCTTCGCTTTGAGTTTCGGGGTTTCTTTCGCGGCCACCGCCTCCCGGAGCAGAGTGAGTGAGCCCTTCCAGTCCCCCATTTCCTGCGCGGAGAGAGCCTTCTCATAGGAGACATACCAGGGGGTCTGCGCGCTGACGGGGGCGGTGACGGCGGCAAGAAGAATGAGCGCTGCGACAGGCCCCAGGCGGAATATACAGTTCATAGGGAACGGTCCGTTCTAAAACCGCACAACGAGCGAGCCGACGGCCGTGTTGCTGACCGAGGAAAGGTCTCCGGCCACGTCGAACTGAACGTTGTTCGAGAATATGCACCCCAACCCGAACGTCCCGTGGGCATACGAGCTCCCGCTCTGGAAGAGCCCCTTCATGATCTTCCTGTTGATGTCGTTTCCAGGATCGCCGACAAACCGGATCCGGTTGTCCGGCTCCAGGTACCCGCCCCCCCGGACGACAATCCCGATCGTCTTGACGAAAAACACGTATTCCGCCCCGCCGTGGATTTCCGTGCCGTCGTCGACGGTGAAGTCGGCGGGGTGTACCGATTCCGGCGTCAGCGTGACAACAAAATCCTTCGTCAGGCTCGAATAATTGACGCGCACGACATCGAACGCGATCGTGAGAAGGTCCGTGGGTCTGTACGAGACGCCGATGCCATACGACGAGGGGACATTGAAGTTGATCTGGCTCTGTTTGACGGAGTCCGAGGGGTAGTTCGTGAAGCGGTATGTCTGCTGAACCTTGAACGACGGCCTCCTTTTGTACGTCAGCCCTATCGCAAGATTCTCAACGGGCCTCACGAGGACGCCGGCGTTCAGGAAGAAATCCGATTCGTGATCGTCAATTGTCGCGATGTTGGCAAGCGACCCGTCGTTGAACACCGCGACGAAATAGCGGGCGATCGACGACTGCATGTTCATGAGAGAGATTCCCCCCGAAACACCGACGGAGAGAAACTCCCTGAACTTGTAGGCGACGGTCCCGCCGTAATTGTCGACGTGAATACGCGTGCTGGATTTTGCAGGGAAGAAGAATCTCCCGTCGGTGAATCCCGGAGCGAGGCTCCCCTCGGTATAAAAGTTGCTCTCAAAGTTCATGAGCTCGTGCCGGTACAGTGCGAACGTGAAACGCCGTGCGGGGTAGACGACGCTAACAAACGACGGGCTCACGACGGCGCTCTTGAAGTCCTTTTCAACGAGCGAGAAATTCGTCTCAGTCCCGACCGAGGAAAAATTCCCCACGTGGGTGGTGAACTGGATCCCTTTTGCCTCGATGGACAATTCGGGACGAAGCAGCGTTGTCAGCCCCGCAGGGTTCGCCTCCGATGCGGTCGCATCGTCCGCGATCGACATGAACGCGCCCCCGATCCCCGTGGCTCGCGCGCCCGGGTTGTTGAAGTTGAACCGGAACTGGGCGAAGTTCTCCATGTTTGTCTGCGCGGGCCCCGACGCGACGAGGCACGTCATCGCGACAAGGAGGGCGATCGTCGTGACGGCAGGTGTACTGAGTGTCGTGCGCATTGATTGCTCTCCTTGTTAGTTGACAGTCCAGCGTGGTCCGCGTCTGAAGAAGAACGTGGGATCCGTCCTCAGCGCCACCCCCGCTATCAGTCGGATGTACGGGGTGCCGGAGGCCGGGACGGTGAACGATATTGAATCGGATATCACGCCCGACGCCGCGGTCAGGGGCGGCGGAGGTGACGGAATGAACCCGATGGCACTGATGAGGGAGTCGTTTGCGTCAAACTCCGCAACGTCCGCGTACACCGCGTAGAGGCTCCGCTGGGCGTCGGTGTCGGGGTCGAGCGTGTAGTTGACCGAAAACCGGACGACATAGGGCGTGTTGGGATGAAGCACGCTCGTCGTGGGCGGGGTGACAAATTTCGAGACCGCCACATCGGTGAAGAGAAACGGACCCGGTGGCGTTGTCGGAATATCGTCTTTCGAACAGCTCCCCGCGGCGAACGCCGCGCCGGCAATCATGATGAAACGGAATGCTCTGGACCTGGCACGGTGCATCAGACACCTCCTCTGTATGGTGGTAGAGCGTTGCACGCGGATTTGCATCACTGATATGTCGACGATACCTGCCTGTCGTCAAACCCGGCGAATTTCCTCGTCACCCGCTGGACTTCGTCGTGCCGGATCGTGACCGTGTCAATGAGCGGCTTCGCGAACATGGGGTTCGCCACGTGAATGTAGTACAGCCCTTCGGGAAGCGCCAGACGGCAGGGGGTCCACGTCTTCCCCGGGAGCGGGACCTCGCGCCCCCCCTCACTCACAATCTTCGACACTTCTCCCCACGGGAGTATGTTCAGCGCGACGTATCCGCGCGGAGCCGGAGGGACGTACAGCACCGTCCTGTAGAACACCGCGGCGGCGACAACGAGCAGGACGGTTCCGGCAACCACATAGGTNNGTCGGCGCCCCGGATCGCGTGTCCTGCACGAGCGGGTCGGTTTCCCCGGGCTTGCGTGTCGCAGCGTACCGGAGGTCACCGGTTTTCGAGTACGCGATGGCATCCCGCACCTCGCGGCTGAGCCTGGCGGCTTCCGCATGCTCCGGCTCCACCCTGAGGATTTCCTGCAGCAGCCCGTTCGCCTTCTCCAGGTCCTTCACTTCAATCCCCCGGCGCGCGCCGTTCAGCCGCTCCTCGATGAAGATCCTTTTCGTCTCCCGTTCCTCGGCCGCCGCGATGTCGTTCCTCAGACGGGCGACTTCCGTGCTGGCGGGATCCATCCGGGCCGCCTGATCGACAAGGTCCCTCGCCTTCCTGAACTTGTTTCCACGGAGGAGCGTCCTGCTCTCGGCAATGAGCTTTCCCAGCCTCATCCTGAATTGCTCCATCCTTTTCCGCTCGTCCGTCCGCAGATCGGCGACGATGTTCTCGAGCGCGTCAGCGACTTCCGCCAGGTCCTGATACCGGTTGTCAGGATCCTTCGCGAGCGTCCTCATCACGACATCGCGCAACCCGTTCCGGTGATCGATCTGCGCATCGTCGATCCTCTCCGGCTCGTCATAGACGATCTTGAACATCACCGCGGTCGGCACGTCNNTAGAACGGAGTCCCGATCACGGCGCCCGTCGTGGTCATCGTACTCGTCAACGACCGGGCGATCCCGAAATCCATGATCTTGACTTTCCCGTTCCCGACGATCCGTATGTTCTGGGGCTTGATGTCGCGATGAACGATTTCGTTCGCGTGCGAGTACGAGAGCCCGCGGCAGATCTGTATGGCATAGTCCAGCTTCTGCAGGAAGGAGATCGGTTCATTCCCCTCGATGAGCGCGGCAAGGTCGTTCCCCGTCAGGTATTCCATGACGATGTACGGCCGTCCTTCGTCTTCACCGACGTCGTAGACGACCGTGATGTTCTCATGCGATAGCCTCCCGGCGGTCCTGGCTTCGCGGAAGAACCTCTGCCTGATTTCCGGAACCGCCAGCATCAGGTCGGACATCACCTTGATCGCCACGTCGCGTTCCATCAGGGAATCGTGCGCTTTATACACGACTCCCATGCCGCCCCGGCCGAGTTCTTCGACGATGTCGTATTTACCGATCTTGCTCACGGACGATTGTTCTTTGCATGAAATGACGACACTGGAGGGGGCACACCAACATAATCAACATAATNNCCGGCCTCTCACTCATCCAGGAGGAATCATGAAGCGTGTCATACTGTTTTGCGCGGTCCTCGTCGCATTGACGGCATCCGCCGGAGCCCAGGGGTTGCGATTCGGCGTCCAGGGGGATTTCGTCAACTTCAATCTCGGGGTGGCCCAGACAAACGTCCAGATCCCGCAGGTAGGGTCCCTCGACGTCAGTTCACTCGTCAAGGATATATACGGACTCGGGTACGGCGGCGGGATACACTTCGACGTGGACCTGGGGCTCCTGGCGTTCCGGCTCTCCGGCGATTACATCATGCTCTCACCCGACAAGGCAAAATACCAGTCATTGCTCGGCCCGCTCGGTTCGCAGGTCACCATCGACGGTGGGCGCATTGACATTTATTCAGCCAACCTGAACCTGAAGTTCAACATCCTCCCTCTCCCGGTTATCCATGTCTACGTCACCGGCGGCGGGGGCTTTGTCGATATCAAGATGAACGATGCCACGCTTTCCCTGGGCACATTCAAGCTTGCGACAGTCAAGGCGTTTGACACCCAGACAAAGCCGACACTCAACGCGGGAGCGGGGGTCGACATCAAGCTGGGACCGGTCGCACTGTTCGCCGAACTGAAGGTCAACTTCATCATGACAACGGGGAAGACGAGTTCGGAAGTGCCGCTTGCGACTGTGGGTCTGACGTTCTAGACTGGACGAACAGTCCCCCCTTCTTCAGGCGGGACCAGCAGCCCCGAGGCTCTCTGGCGGGGCATAACAACGTTTTGTTCTTTAGGAATAACGCGCTTACGCTCATGAACCGAGTGCGATATGCTGCAACGCTCCTCACTCTCCTCGTCATCTTCTCTACCGGATGCGACAAGGGACTGGGGCCTCCCGATGAGCCATCGGGGTTCAGCGGCGTCATTCGATTCAAACACTGGCCTTCGGCCGACAGCGTCCGGGAACTACGCATCGTCGCGTTCCCGTTCTACCCGAGCGACAGCGCCAGCATACTGCTCGACCTCGCCCAGCGCCTTGTCAGCGTATATCCCCAGATCGGCCAGCCCAATCTCCTCAGCGACACGACACAGCGCGTCCTGTTTGCCGATTCCATCCGTTATTCATTCTCATCGGCCGGAACCACACTCGATGTGGGCGTCTATAATTATGTCGCACTGGCGTGGAGGCCCACGGCATTCCTTTTCGATTGGAGGCCGGCCGGCGTGTATTCAACGGGGCCGGGACAGTTCGATCCGGCACCCGTGAGGGTATTGCTCCACAAGGACGTCACGGGAATCAACATCGATGTCGATTTCAGCAATCCACCACCTAAACCATGGCGATGAGACTCCAGTCCATATTTCTCATACTCGCCGTCTCCGCCCGGTGCGCTTTCGCCTCCGGGGGTTCGATCGCCGGACGCGTCACGGGAAAAGGAGACTCCGAACCGCTCGTGGGAGTGACGGTGCTCCTGCAGGGGACTGTGCGGGGCACCATAACAAACACAAAAGGGGAATACCGCATCGCCGCGGTGTCCCCGGGGAAATGCACGCTCATTTTCTCGATGGTCGGGTACCGGCGGGAGACCCGGGCCGATGTCATCGTGGAAGAAGGGAAGGAAGCAACACTGAATGTTGCGATGACCCAGACGCCAGTCCTGTCGGAGCAGATCGTCGTGACGGCGAGCCGGCGCGAACAGTCGCTCCAGGAGGTCCCGGTGAGCATCTCGGTCCTCGAAGCCTCCGAACTCCAGATGCGAAATGCACAGACCATTGACGATGCGCTCCGGTACGTCCCCGGCGTCAACATCACCGGTGGTCAGGTAAACATACGGGGCTCCAGCGGTTACAGCCGGGGCGCCGGGAGCCGGGTCCTGCTCCTGCTGGACGGGGTCCCCTTCATCACCGGTGACACGGGGGAGCTGGTGTTCGAGTCAATTCCCGTGGGGCAGATTGAACGGATCGAAGTCGTCAAGGGTGCAAGCTCGGCGCTTTACGGATCCAACGCCCTGGGCGGGGTGATCAATATCATCACCAAGGAGATCCCCACAACTCCCGAGACGGACATCCGGTCGTACGCCGGACTCTACAACAAGCCGTCATTCGGCTCCTGGGCCTGGTCCGACAAGAACAGGTACTACAACGGCGAGTCCATCAGCCATGCTTACAAATCTGGGGACCTGGGAGTGGCACTGTTCTTTTCGCGCCAGTTCGACGACGGGTATCGCCAGAACGATTATCATCGCAGGTACAACGTCTACGTCAAGACCAAAGAGGACTTCGCCGGTTCCAACTCTCTCACAATGAACTTCGGACTCCTGTACCAGTACGGCGGTCAATACGTGTACTGGAGAAACCTCGACCAGGCACTGATACCGCCCGTGCTCCAGCAGACGGACGACGTCAGGTCGATCCGCTACTACGTGAACGCGCTCTACAACGGCATCCTCTCCGATAAAGCACTGTTCACGGCGAAAGTACTCTGGTACCACAACGATTGGGGCTATGAGACCATCAACGCGATCGGCATGACAAAATCGCTCTCCGACGAGATCGCCGTTGAAGCAACGACGACACTCATACTCAACCGGATGAACACGATGACGGCCGGCTTCGACGCCAATTTCGACATGGTCAACGCAGACCTTTTCGGACAACACAGCGGGGGCGGGCTTGCCGCATACGCGCAGGATGAGTACAAAATCACAAGGGAGCTGAACTTCACCGCAGGTGTACGATTTGATTTCCAGTCTGTCGCCATAACCAAGCCCAGCGGCCAGCTCAACCCCAAGGCGGCGCTCTCGTACACCCCCCTGGCCGGGACAACGCTGCGCACCTCGTTCGGAAGGGGATTCCGGATTCCTGCCGTGGCAGAGGCTTTCATATCGGCCGAGGTGAGCAACCTGCAGGTGATCCCGAACAACGACCTGCAGCCCGAGCGGAGCTATTCATACGAGCTGGGATTGTCCCAGGCGATCGGAGGGCTCGGCACGGTGGACGTCGCCGGATTCAGGTCCGACTTTGACAACCTGATCGAAGTCGGGCTCGCCGAAGGCTCCGGGAGCCTCCCGTACGTACAGTGGCGCAACGTGACAAAGGCCAGGGTACAGGGATTCGAGGCATCGTTCAGATTCGGCCTGTTCGACGGCGGGCTCGGGTGCAATGTCGGATACACATACACCCACCCGGAGGACCTGGTGACGCACGAGGTGCTGAAATACCGCCCCCGCCACCTCTTCTACGCTAACCTGACGGGGCGCGCCGGCATGTTCACGGCCGGAGCGGACTTCCGGTTCGTCAGCCGCGTCGACAACATCGACAGCATCTTTGTCAATCTGGGCATCATTCCGGACGGGGACCAGCGCGAGGACATCATCGTGACGGACGTCAGGGCGGGTGCCGATCTTTCGTTCACGGGGATCCCGCTCTCGGCGACAGTGAACGTCAACAACCTCTTCCAGCGCAACTATGTCGAGCTGATCGGGAACATCATGCCTCCGCGGACATATGTCCTGGTCCTNNGCAGCAATCTTCGAACCGGCCGCGGCCCAGGACACTATCAAGGCCAGCGACGTGAACACGCAGTTCGCGGTGGGGAATTTCACGACCACCAGGTTTGATTCGACGGTCAGGACAATAAACATTGGGAAGCGGGGGGCCTCATCCTGGGACTTCACGGGGCTCAAGAAGAGCAACGTGTCCACGCTGACGAGCATTGCAGTCGCCGGCGCGCCCTTCGCCTCCAGTTTCCCGGGTGCGACACATGCATTTCAGACGAACATCACAATTTCCTATCCTCAGCTGGGGAACACTCCGATTCCGGTGACAGCGTACATCTACTTCAAGCTCTCTGGTGATCTCACGAATCTGGGCGAGGGAGCAAACGGGACTGGGACGACGTGGACGGGGTCTTGGGCGGTCATAACGAACACACCCGCGGACCTGTTCTATAAACTCCCGTCGACGCTGGGCACGACATGGACATCCACGTACCTGGATACACCTTATGCATATCTTTCATTTCTGGGCGTGACGCTGCCCATAGCGGGCGTGAGACACCATGCATCGTATGTCGTGGACGCATTCGGTCCGTTGACACTGCCGGGCGGAACGGTCCACCAGGTACTCCGGATAAAGAAGACGGATAGTACCAGTTATAAAAGCCTGGGCTACATTTTCCTCTCAAAGGACGGGACGCTCGTCCAGGTCAGCGCGGCAAGCACATCCGAACCCGACTCGGGGACGATCAACGTTGACCCCCTTTCCGCTGTGTCATGGACGAATGCCGTCAATACGTCAGCCCCGGTCGCGGCTCAGTTGCCGGAGAAGTTCTCGCTTGAACAGAATTATCCCAACCCGTTCAATCCTTCGACGGTGATCGCCTATGCAGTGCCGTTCAGGAGCAGCGTACGGGTGGCGGTGTACAACGTGCTGGGTCAGATTGTCGCCGAGCTTGTCAACGGCGATGTCGAGGCAGGATCCCACACCGTGGAATGGCATCCGTCGGCAGCCTCAGGGGTCTATCTTTGCCGGATGAGTGCGGTGGCCCTTGACGGGTCGGCCGCCACGTTCAGCAGTGTCCGGAAGATGGCCTATATCAGATGAGATCAGACTGAGAAGAAGCACCCGGGCCGGGCGTCCCTATTTCCGGGCGCCTGAGCTCCGGGAAATCACAACATTCGCGACGTATGCATAGAGCCCGAACGCGCGGACGGCCTCACCCTGAGCATGGACCGTCCCCACTTCGCCGACGCGATACCCGTCTTCCCCCCCCTGCCCGTTCCAGCCGTTCCTGATGCCGTGGTCTGTTTCACGATGGAGGAGGACCGGGGCTTTGCCGTGGCCGTTCGTCCAGACATACTCGAGCGACTTCTCCACATTCCCCGGAATTTCCTTCAGCTCCTCCGGCGCAATCTGGTAGGCATCGAGGAGGAAATGGACGAACGCCCCGTTCCCGTCCATCCTGATCTGGAAAAAGTCCACCGGGTCGACCCATCCCGTTGCAGGATCCATGACACGTTTCGCGGTTGCAGCGGCAATGCGTCTGTATCTTTCCTCCCCTGTCACCCTGTACAGTGACGCGGCGATTGAGCAATAACCGGCACCCATCCAGGGAAGAGGGTTTCCGAACGCGGCGAGGCCCGGTTTTCCCACCCATCTGCCGTTCCCCCGGTAGTATGTCTTTTCGATCCCCGGAGCAGCCTGGTCCCCATTCCAGACAAGGAGCGCATCGTCGAGGAAGCGGCGCTCATGCGTCACATCGTACAGCCAGCAGGCGACCGTCGCCATCTGGTTCATATTGCTGTTTGTAAAAATCTGTCGCTGCCCCGGTGTGTTCGGCGGAAAGTTGTACCAGCTCCAGAACCCTTCGTGGTGTGAGAGTCCTCCGGATTCACGGGCTTCCGTATAGCGCCGTGCGGCATCCGCCACCCAGGCCATGTTGTTCTCCCCGGTGAAGCGCCACCAGTACATTTCGGCAAGACAGACCCAGGCCTGGTCGTCAATCCACGTTTGCCTGCACATTTCCGCAAGGGGATGGCCTATGGTGTAGAAGCGGAGCAGGGCGGAATCTCCGGTGACGGCAAAGAGGTGGGCGTCGCCAATGGCGCCGTAGGCCCCCTCCCAGCACGGGGTGTAGACCTGATGGAAGAGGACGTCGATCGCGTAGGCCCTCTGCAGCCATTTCTCCGTAGGCCGGTAGACTGAACCTGCATGAGGAGCGGCATTGTTCATCCCGGAGGGAGCGGGGGGCGACGGTATTCTGATTGCGACGAAAACGAGTGTCACGGCAAGCAGCACCGCGACGACCACGATCCCCCCTCGCAGGAAGAACACGCTTCGCGGGGAACCTGTCCGGACTGACCCGGAAACCGCGTGGCGCTCTTTCGTTGTGTGTTTCTTCATCACAGGCCTCCTTCCTGTCCGCGGAGAACACTCACGGAGGGCAGGTGTGCCCGCGTTTTCGTATATTGTCCCGATGCACGCTCACCACCCGGAGACACATCCATGCAAATCGGCATTGTCGGACTCCCTTTCTCTGGCAAATCAACGCTGTTTCAGACGATTACAAGGACGCACATCGACCCTTCCCTCCTTGCGCGGCCGGACGCCCACCATGCAGTCATCAAGGTCCCTGACACCCGGCTCGACAAGTGCAGCGCGCTCTTCTCCCCCAAAAGCACGGTTCATGCGACAATAGAATTTGTCGACGTCGCGGGGCTCAAAAAAGGAGAGTCAGGGTCGACACAGTTCACCACGAACTTCCTTTCGAACGTGAAGACCAACGACGCGCTCGTCCAGGTCGTGCGTGTCTTCGCCGACGATGCGGTCCCCCATCCCGAAGGGACGATTGACCCCGTGCGGGACATCGCCACGTTCGAGACAGAGTTCATACTCTCCGACCTTGCCGTGGTTGAGACCCGGATGGAGAGGATACGGAAGCAGGTCCACCGGTTGGGAGACGAGCAGGGAAAGAAGGAGATCCCGCTCCTTGAACGATGCCACAAGATCCTTGACGGGGGAAAGCCCCTCCGCGAGTCGACATTCAGCAGGGAAGAGATGCTCGTGCTCAGGGGATACCAGCTTCTGTCCGTCAAACCGATGTTGATCGCGCTGAACCTGGACGAATCGCAGCGGAGCACGGCCGGCGAGCTCCTCCGCAGTGCCGCGGAGGGGAAGGAAGGCGGGAACACGGGGGTGCTCTCGTTTTTCGGCAAGATCGAGATGGAGCTCTCCGAGCTCGGAGAGGAAGACGCACGGGCGTTCATGGAAGAATACGGGATCAGGGAATCCGCGCTCGACACGCTCATCCGCGAAGCGTACGCACTCCTCGGCCTCCAGTCGTTTTTCACGGTGGGGGAAGACGAATGCAGGGCATGGACGGTCCGGCGGGGGGCAACCGCCCAGGAGGCGGCGGGAGTGATCCACTCCGACTTCATCACGTCGTTCATACGCGCGGAAGTGGTCGGCTATGACGATTTCATCGCCCAGAACGGGTCTTTCGCCCGGGTCAAAGAGTCCGGCAGGTGGAGACTCGAGGGGAAGGAATATATCGTCAGGGACGGGGATATCATGACGATCCGGCACAGCTGACGCATCAGAGCTTTTCCGAAATCTCCCCGACGAGTTTCTCGACCGCCTCGCGAAGGGCCTGGGCATTCGGCGTGCTTCCCCCGCCATTCTGGTCAGAGTTCAGGCTCCCCCACTCTGTGGACGCATCGGCACCGACAGAGTTATCCGTCTTGCTTCCGGTCTCCCTGAAACTCTGAACGAGCTGACCTTTCGACACCGAAATCAGGTCCCCCTGGATCGTCACCGTCGCACTCACCGTGCGGAGCGAAGATCCGAGAGACTGCCCGAGGACGCTGATCCCCCCCACGCCGTTTGAGCTGCTTGTCGCCTCGGCTTCAAGTATCGTCCCGATCACGACATAATCGACTCCGTTCTTCTTTCCCAGCTCGACCGCCTTCTCCAGATCGATCGACGCCGATTCGTCCGGACCCGGTTTGTACTGTATGAACTTCGGGAGAAATCTCTTGTTCTGGAGAAACTCTGACCGGATGAATTTCGCTACCTGTTCGCCGAACGCCGGACCGACTCCTGCCGCATCTTCAAATGGGAGGACGCCGATCTTCTGTGCCGGGGCAATCGCGGGGATGATGCACAACATCAGGGCCAGCGTGAGAGTCTTCATTGCTTTTCCTTCCGTGATATTACCTTGCCGGATTCGATACGCGCGTCGGCGGAAAGGCCGCCGGCTCCCGCGATAAGGAGAAAGAGAGAGCCAAGGAGCATGGCGTAGTCGACACGGGCCTCGTGTGCGAAGCTCCAGAACCCCTTTGACACGAGGAGAGGAATCTTCGTCGTCACTATCGCAACCGAGATGTTGATGAACAGGACAAGGGAGGCGAAACGCGTCAGGAGCCCGATCAGAAGGAGCGCCCCGCAGAGGATCTCACAGACCCCGACGAATGGGGCCATGATCTCCGGAGACGGGATCCCGATTTTCATGAAGCGACCGACACCCAGGTCTCCCGGGAAGAGGAATTTCTGTATCCCCTCGGAGAGAAAGATCCCCCCCACGACGAGACGGACCAGGAGCACCGCTCCCGGGGCGTTCGTGGACAGCAGTTTCCGCATCGACGACATCCCGTCCTCCTCCTCTGTGAGCTATGTGCGGCCGTCCTTCTCAGAAAATGCCCGCGGCTTCGCCGTGGTTTTTCGTTGAGATGAACCGTGCACGTTAATACATTGAGACGGTTCATTAACAGTGGCTGTCATTCTGCGCGTGCGAATGTTGTCATTGCGGGCGGTTTGTTATCAGCGCCCGTGTCTGTGCAGCGTGACGCTTCCCTGTCCGCCGGGCGGACGCGGAGAGGCATCAAGATAGGTGACATTCTCACCAAATTCAAGGCACACGGCGTTCAAGGCACGCGGCGCCGCAGGCAGGTTGATTCTGACAAATAATCGCTCTAGTTTTGAAAATTCCGAACCTCAACCGGAGTACTTCCTTGGCGGAAAAATCGACGAACCGACAGGCCGCACTCCCCGGGCCCCTTGATCCGGTCGAGCGCTACGTCCCTTTGCTGTTCAAGGTGGCGGTGTACGCACTTCTTACACTGTTTTTCTTCCAGGCGCTGGATGCATTCTACGAGTACCGCCCGGGAATGCGCTGGGGGAATTTCCTTTTCATCTTCCGTACGTTCACATTCCTCCCGCTCCATGAGGGAGGACACTTCCTGTTCAGGTTCTTCGGCAGGACGCTGTACGTTCTGGGGGGCTCGTTCTGGCAGATTGTGTTCCCCCTCCTCTGGTTCATCATCGCGTTCCGCCAGCGCTCAGAGGTCTTCCCGTTCGCGCTCTTCTGGGTCGGCGAAAACATGATGGACGTCAGTCTTTACATCCGGGACGCCCCCGTCCGGATGCTTCCGTTGCTCGGAGGAGACAAATCAGGACATGACTGGCATTATCTTCTCTCGGCGTGGGGAGCCATGGATTCCGCCGGGACGGCGGCAGACATCATGTTCTACGGAGGGGTCATCATATGCGTCGGTGCGATCGCTGCAGGGATCGTCATGGCGGTGATCTCCTTCATTCAATCCGGCCGCGGTGTCCCGGTCTTTTCCGCCGCGCAACGCTCATTGCCCCTCCGGACGCAGGACGAGATCGACGAGGAAGTCAGGAAGATCGAGGGACTCAAGTAGTGGAGGCGCCGTCGTTGACATGCTCCCGGCCGGCGCGCTGTCAGGGGCGTGAAACATCCCGGAGCAGTGCGCTCACTCTCCTGGCAGACTGCAGGTCTTCCGCGGTGTCGATCTCAATACAATGCAGCCCGCCCACGTCCACGGCCATCATCACCTCTCCTCCGGCGATCGCCTCCTGGAATGCCGCTTCGTAGAACAGGTTCACGTTCTGTTCCCGGGTGATCATCCTTTCCAGTATACGGTAGACCGATCCGAGGAATTCCCGTCCCATCTTCTCAATCCCTATCGACTCCCCGGCGGCGGCACCGGTCGGGACATCCTTGCCGATCCTCTGTATCGCCCCGCCGGGCCCTACCTGCACCTTTATCTCCTCGTCGCCCAGCGTCTTTTCACGCTTCATTGCGAGACAGTTGTCGTGCCCGGCTCCCGCGAGGAGACCGATAATGCGCCGGTCGAACACGATGTCGCTGTCGAGGAGGACGATCCCCTCCCCCCCCACCGCGCGCTCGGTCAACCAGAGGGAGTAACTGTTGTTTGTCGTTTCGAAGCGATCGTTTCTCACGAACCCGACATTCAGGCCGGGGAATGTGTCCCGGACGAACCCGCGGATCTGATCCTCCCTGTACCCCGTCACGATGACGATATCGCTGATGCCGTTCGCAACAAGGTTCGCGAGCGTCATGCCGAGTATCGACCTCCCCCCGAGCTCCAGGAGACACTTGGGAACGAGGTCTGTGAGAGGCCTGAGCCTGGATGATACGCCCGCCGCGAGTATGACCCCTTTCATCATCCCCCCTGCACCGCGAGGCGCCCGTTGTTCCATCGCTGCACGAGCATCATGATGACGGCAAGAATGTTCCCCACGCCGGCAATCCCCCACAGGTAGATGTCGAGACGGCCGCAAAACGCGCAGACGACAAGGAGCGTCCACTGCGTTGTAGGCCCCAGATATGTCCAGCAGTGCATGAGCACCCTGTTCGCCCGGACGTACTCCGCCGAATCACCTGACAGGGCCTGCGTCACCTTCCCTCTCCCACCCGTCAGGCGCTGCTGGACCCGGGAGTAGAGGAGGTACACGCCGATGAGGAATTTTTCAAGGCTCCTCCCCTTCCGGCCGCGGAGCCCCTCATATTCTTCCCTGAGTCCCTGCTGTTCGTCCACAAGCACACTCTTCCGGATGCCGGTCGCATCGAGAAACCTGTTCCTGTAGAAGTCCAGAAGCCCCGACTGGGCCGCGTTGCTGAACCCGGCAGCGGCGGTCAGGACCCACATCAGGACCGGCCTGTCCGTCGCTCCTGCGAAGCCGATCCCGATCCCGAGGTAGGCGGCGAGGCTGACCACGTAGTCCGCGACACCGTCCAGTATGCGGCCCAGAGGCGTCCCGGAATGGTTCAGGCGGGCAAGCTGGCCGTCGCTGCAGTCGACGACATTGTAGAGAAGCAGGAACACCCCCGCCGCGACGAGCGAACCCGGAGTACCGAGTGCGAGGCTCACCCCCCCCAGGATGCCGAAGACCATCGACAGGAATGTGAGCTGGTTGGGAGTGACGCCGGTCCGGCAGATCAGCTTGACGAACAGGAATGCGAGGGGGCGGTAGAATACCAGGTCGAACAGCTCCTCGACGGCGACCGATTTCAGTCCCCGTTTGTATTCCGCGAGGAGTCCCATGGCGCCCCGCTCAGTCGTAGTACGACGTGATCGCATCGATGACACGGCGATTCTCCTCCTGCGTCCCGATGGTGATCCTGACGTGGGAGTTCAGGAGGGCCTCGTCCATGAACTTGATGAACAGATCCCGCGCCTCGAGGTAGGCCTTCAGTTCCACCTTCTGCGCCGGGGGAATCTCCGCGAGTATGAAATTGGCGTCGGAGCGGAAAACCCGGAAACCGGGGAGTCTCCCCAGTGCCTCATAGTACCGTTCCTTGTCCTCGTTCATCTTCCCCGCGATTTCCCTGTAATATTCCGGAGAATCCAGGGCGGCGATCGCCAGCTCTTCCGAGAGACGGTTATAGCCGAGGTACCTGTTGCTAAACTTCGCGAGGTGGGTGAGCCCCTTCCCCATCAGTGCGAAGCCGATGCGGACTCCCGCAAGTGCGTAATATTTGGACATCGTCCGCACCACCAGGAGGTTCGGGTTCGATTCGATGAGATCTTTGACGTACCCCGTCGTCGTACCGTAGACGTATGCCTCGTCGAGGACGACCACCGACTCCCTGAAATCACCCAGTATCGCCTCCAGGTCGGCCGCAGTCAGGGAATTGCCCGTCGGATTGTTCGGCGAGCTGATGAAGACAACCGACGGCCGCTCGCGCTCATACACCTCCCGCATCGCGGGAAGATCGTATAGAAACCGGTCCTTTCCGACGGTCATGGGGAATTCCACACTCAGGCCGTCGACCTCGGAGGCGATCTTCTTGTAATACCACCACGAATAGGCGGGGACCATGAGCTTCTTTCCCTTCCCCAGGTAACACTGTATCGCCTGCTTGAGTATGTGCTCCGCCCCGTATCCAAGCAGCACGCGGTCCTCGGCAACGCCGAAATCGCGCGCGAGCCGGTCGGAGAGGAGGCCTTTGATTCCCCTGTTGAACGACCTGTCGTACCAGCTGAGACGCGAGAGGTCCGCCTTCCTCAGGATATCGTAGCACGCAGGCGCCGGGCCGTAGTTGTTCTCGTTTCTATCAAGGAATATTGTCTTCCGTGTCATCGCGTTTCATCCGTTATCATTTGTTGTTAAAACCCCCACTTCCCGTAGTGCGCCACGGCCCAGTTGTGGGCTTTCATCATCCCGGGAGAACCGACGAGCCGCGGCCCGATGATATCGAAAAGCTCGTGAGCCGAGACGGGGAGTTGCGTCGAATCCATCGCCTCCGTCCATATTTTCCGTATGACCGGATCGTCGCCGGGGAAGGTCTGCGATACCGCAACGGAACAGCAGGCGACCAGAAGGAATGCGTGAATGCCCAGTCGTCGATTCATTGACTAACCCATAGGGGTGTGTGTGGAAGGAGACCTCATGCGGATGGAAGAAGAAAGCAAACTGCGGCTACAAAGTCAACGGATTTTGAGCTCGGCGATCCCTTCCAGGATCTCCTCCCGGGGGAGGTTCCCGGCCCGGAGGTCCTCGTCCGACTTCATCAACAGCCTCCGGTAAAACTGAAGCCCCTCCGGCGCGAATCCGGGACTTGCCGCAAGTATCTCGAAAAGGACGTTTTCGGCCCTGTCGAAGTCCCCCGCCCCTTCATGGTAGGCCATGATCTTTTCCAGCAGGTCAGGCGGAAGCGCACACCCCTCAAGTCCTGCAAGAACAGCGTCAACGTGAGCCGTGTGTTCCGGCGCGAGAGGCTTTCCCTCCTCGAGCCATGCGTCGATCAGCAGCTCGAGCGACTTCAGATTGAGGAGGCCGGCTTCGTCCTCTTCCCCCATCATGGATCGTATCTCAGCCTCCTCCTTCAAGAGAAGTCCGAGTATGTATGATTTGGGAATCGCCAGCGACGGGTCCGTGCCGAGGAGAACCATGAGCTGGGCCGGGCTGAACTGACGGATGAGCGTGTGGTCGATGCCGAGGAGCGTCCTGCCAGTGGCCTGAATCTCCAGCAGCGCGCGAGGGAAGTCTCTCTGGTTTTTCAGAAACAAGATCCTGGCCAGCATCTTCGCGAGCATGCTGACCATGCGCATGAAGTAATCCTGCTCGATCATGGGCGTCTCCTCAGGTCATTCATTCCCTGACACTTCCGTCCACGGCCGAATGGATGCAGCCGCCTCGATGTCCAGCATCCAGTGGGGAGGAGAATCAGCCGGATTGACGAGCGTTGCTGGGATCTCCGCCGTCGGGCCCGGGGACGCCAGTACTCTCCGTACGATATCCTTTTTTCCCGACCCCGAAACAAGGAACAGGACGTTCCTCGCGCTGTTGACGACGGGGAGCGTCACTGTCACCCGCCAGGCGGAAAGCCGCTGGACATAGACCGCACGGACACTCTTCTCCCGTTCCCCGAGGACGTCTGTCCCGGGGAACAGCGAGGCTGTGTGGCCGTCGTCGCCGAGACCGAGAAGAACAAGGTCGAACCTCCCCCCCGAAAAGGAAAGCGTGCGTCCGAGATCGGAAGCATATTCCCCGGCGGCAATATCAGGAGGTCTCTCCCCGCGAATCCGGTGGACGTTTCCCGCCGGCAGGGGAACCCGGGAGATGAGTTCATGACGCACCATCCCGTAGTTGCTCTCCGGATCGTGCGGCGGGACCATCCTCTCGTCCCCGAAGCAGAGATGTATCCGGCTCCAGTCGGGGGCTTCACCCGGGGGGAGCGAAGCGAGCCTCCGGTACAGGGCGCGCGGCGTCTCTCCCCCCGACAGCGCGAGAGTACACACACCGCGGTTCCGGATCGCCAGGCGGACGATGTGGAGAATCTCACGTGCTGCCGCGGACTCCAGATCGGCCGTTGACGGATAGATGTCGACGCGCGGGCTCATTACTTTTCCGGCTTTGCCGGCGGGATTGACGGAAGCGGGTGGGGAGAGCAGTCGTGCCTCCACCACCGACCCTCATGTGCGAGCAGCGTGTCTCCCCCCTCCGGCCCCCAGGTCCCTTCGGCGTAAGTTTCGAGCGGGGGGCCATCACCGTCTTCCCAGCCTCCCCTCACCCCGTCGATGAAACGCCAGGCAAGCTCGATTTCATCCCCACGGGCGAAAAGGGATGCATCCCCCTGGAGCGCGTCGAGGAGCAGACGCTCATACGCCTCCGGGATGACATCGTTGCCGAACGAATCCCTGTAATGAAATTCCATGTCCACCGGGCGCGTGTGCATCCCCAGATCCGGGACCTTCGCCATGAACCTGAGGTGCATCCCTTCGTCCGGCTGTATGCAGATGCTCAGGTGATTCGTGAAAAGCTCCGTGACCCCGGCCTGGACATCGAATATCTGTGTCGGGGGACGCCTGAACTGGATGATGATCTCCGAGCTCTTCTCGCTCAATTTCTTCCCGGAACGAAGGTAGAAAGGAACTCCCTGCCAGCGCCAGTTGTCGATATACACCTGGAGCGCAGCATATGTTTCGGTGACGGAACGTGGATCGACACCCTCCTCGGAGGTGTAGCCCCGGTACTGCCCCCGGACAGTGTACCGCCTGGAGTACTCAGTCGGGATTGCGCGGAGGGCAGTGAGCACTTTCACTTTCTCGTTTCGGAGCGAGTCCGCATCCACGACGGCCGGGGGCTCCATCGCGACAAGCGTGAGAAGCTGGAGGAGATGGTTCTGAAACATATCCCGGAGGACGCCCGCGGTCTCATAGTAGGCCGCCCGGCGCTCCACTCCCACCGTTTCGGCGACGGTGATCTGGACGTGGTCGACCTGGTTCCTGTTCCAGAGAGGCTCAAAAATTGCGTTGCCGAACCGGAGCATGAGGACATTCTGGACGGTTTCCTTCCCCAGGTAATGATCGATNNCAATCATGTTTGCCGCGGCAAGACGTGCGATGACGACGGGGTAGAAAGCGGGAGCGGTGGCAAGATAATAGAGACAATTGACAGGTGTCGTGCCGGAGCTGATCTTCCGGGCGAGGTCTGCGTAGGATGAGGCGTTCCCGAGGTCCCCCGGCAGGTATGAGAGGCACGCTGCAAATTCTCCCCATGCCTGTGCGTCGTATTCCGCCGGTGCGAACGTCCGGACGGCAGCATTCAGCTTCTCTCTGAATGCGTCGTCGGAGATCGGCGTCCGGGAAAACCCGATAATGCGCGCGGAAGCGGGGAGCCTTTTCTTCCTGAAATTATTGTAGAGGGCGGGAATGAGCTTCCTTGTCGTCAGATCGCCCGATCCCCCGAATATGACGATGACAGTTTCCATGACGGCTCGCTGGGATGTGGAATGAACGGGGGAGCCGTATCCTCCACGTGGGGAGACCCGGCTGCATAATGTCAAAAGGAATGAAACGAGCGAGGAAAAGTCAACTTCGTGAAGCGGAGGGAATGTGGCAAGCGTGTCATATTTCCGACGGCTTCGGACGGGGGGGGGAATCGTGAAAACAAAAAAAGTCGCGTGGGTTGACCGGGTATTGCCTTTGACGCCGCGAGATGTTATTTTTATGGCGTTTTGGCGGGCACTCCGCGTTCACAGAATTCACACTTCAACCACCCCCACCCACAGGAGCACCTTCATGAAGAAGTGCATCATGGTACTTACGCTTGCCGGAGTATTCCTGGCCGCGCAGATTCAGCCAGTCGCGTTGGCGCAGGATCAGACGGAAATCAAGTCCAAGGCGGAAACGGCAAAGGAAAAAGCGGAAGCCAAGGCGGAAAAAGCCAAGGAAAAGGCGGAAGCTAAAGCGAAGGCAACGAAGGAAAAAGCAGAAGCAAAGGCGGAAAAGACCAAAGAAAAGGCAGAAGCCAAGGCGGGGAAGACCAAGGAAAAAGCAGAGGCCAAGGTAAAGGAGACCAAGGAAAAGGGAGAGGCCAAAGCCACGAAGACCGCGAAAGAATCAAAAGAGAAGATTACCAAAGAGAAGGAGAACGCAACGGACAAGCTAAAGTCCGCCACGAAGTCGGGCGAAAAGACCGAAGCCAAGGNNCCTCAACGACAAGGGGGACAAGACGTATGTGAAGGACTTCGTCGGGGCAAAGATCGTCGGCCAGACCAAGAAGGGACAGAATATTTACGAGGGGCCGCGCGGAGGGCACTTCTATTACACCGAGAGCGGGAACAAGGAATATGTGAAGAAAGACAAGTAGCAGGGTTCATCTGTTGCGGCATATCCAGGGCCACAGCGCGGCGGTACACTCGCGTTGTGGCCCTGCTGCGTTGTGCCATTCAGTTCACAGTCCCCGCACAGGCGGCACCATCCAGTTTGTTGAGGTTCCTTAACTATCGCACAAATCAGGTCAGGATGATCGTCTTTTGCGGCGTCGACAGGTATTCTGCACCGACGGCGCGCACGACCACCATCTCTTCCACGGTGGCGACCCCGCGGCCGGCGACCGTCAGGCGGGGTTCCAGCGTGAACACCATCCCCTCTTCAAGCGGGACAAACGGCTTCTTCGCATATTTCTCCCATGCGGGTCCGAGGAGCGCGGTCCCGTCGTGGGCAAACCTCCCCACCTGGTGCCCCAGGCCGTGCGGAAACTCCTCATAGCCCGAGCCTGTGATGACCCGGCGGGCGACCGCGTCGACCGACTGGCCGATGACGCCGGGGCGCATTGCTCCCCGTGATTCCTCGATGGCGCGGACGATCGTATCGAAACCCCGCTGCACTTCGGGGGGGACGGCCCGCTCTCCTTTGCGGGGGATGTAGAATGTCCTCTGCAGATCGGAGCAGTAACCCTCCACTTTCAGTCCGAAGTCCATGTTGAGTATGTGCCCTTCTTCCACTTTCCGTTCGGTCGGCGCGTAGTGAGCGGCTGCCGTGTCGGGACCCGTAAACACCGCAGGGCAGGTTTTTTCATCCCACGCAAAAGGGATTTTCCTTCCATTTGCACGATCCTTCATGAAGGCGGCGATCTCCCGTTCAGTCCGCCCAGGACGTATGAAAGGGACGACCTCGGAGAATATCCTCTCCGTCTCGGCGATCGCCCGTTTCATTCTGTCAAGCTCCGACGGGGTCTTTCGCTGGCGTAGCGCACCGATGATCTGATCGGCCTGTATGAGTCTGTCCCCGAGGCCGATCTCCGA
>PMND01000019.1:0-1752 GCA_003161955.1 Ignavibacteriota bacterium
CATTGCGTATCCTCAGTGTGATGATTGTCGTTGCATCCCGTTCAACAGAAGGTCGATCAGGTGGTCCGAATCTTTCTTCAGGTCCGCATAGGTGGCATTCTCCACATGAGGGGGGCGGCCCGTGGAGAACGTCCTCAGCCTGAGTCCGTGCAGCACGTGAAGGATCAGTTTTGCCGTATGTGCGGGGTTGACGAGATCCAGCTCCCCGGACCCCTTCCCCGCGAGCAACACGGCATGAAGGAGCTTCAATTCCTGTTCCTCGAGCCTTGAGAAGAGATCCCCGAATATCGACGAGACCTCGGCCCAGGACTGAACGCCGAGGGCGCTCAGGTTTACGAGCTCCCTAAAGAGCCTGATCCGCATGTCGACGTATTCCCGGAGTTTCTCCGCCGCCGGCGCGTCCTTCTTCAGCATGATCTCGATGTCCCGCGTGAATTTCTCCTGCTCATGTCCGATGACGGCCCGGAAGAGGTTCTCTTTCGTGGGGAAGTAGTAATACAGGGAAGGCTTGGCGAGTCCTACGTCCGAGGCGATTTCGTCCATGGTGACCTTGGAGAAGCCGTAATAGGCGAATCGCTTTCGCGCCGCTGCGAGTATGAGGCGCTCTTTGGCCAGCGGCTGGTCCGTCTGCATGATGGGGTCCGGCTCTCCTCTTCGACTATTTTACTCAACAGGTCGAAAATACGAAAACAGGGTCTCATGTGCAATCCCCTGCCTCCGCCCCAGCCTCCTCCGGGACGGTGATTTCCAGCGACTGGCGCTGAATTTTTGGGTTTTTATTCGTACTATCCCAGACCAAATGAGCCGCACCCCGAACTCCCTCACCCGCTATATTTTCCTTGGCATGGCCGCCGGACTCCTTGTCGGCTGGCTCTGGCCGGAATTCGCCCTCAATTTGCGCCCCTTCAGCACCATCTTCATACGTCTGATCAAGAGCCTGATCGCTCCCCTCATTTTCTCGACGCTTGTTGTGGGGATCGCGGGGCACGGCGATCTCCGTCAGGTTGGCCGTATGGGGGTGAAGGCGCTTGTCTATTTCGAGATCCTGACGACGCTTGCGCTGATCGTCGGGCTCGTCGCCGTGAACACCGTCAAACCCGGCGTGGGTGTCACGCTTCATGCGGCCCAGGGGGCGTCCGAGATCATAGCTCATAAACAGACTTTTTCCGATGTCGTCACGCACATCGTGCCGCAGAGCATCGTGCAGGCGGCGGCGGAAGGGGAAGTGCTGCAGATCGTCGTGTTTGCGCTGCTTTTCAGCCTCGGGCTCGCGGCGATTCCTGAGCAGAAGAGGCTGGTGGCTCTCAATTTCTTTGATGCGGTCGCTGAAACGATGTTCAAAGTCGCGGGGATCGTCATGCTCTATGCCCCCATCGGCGTGGGGGCGGCTATCGCCGTGACAGTCGGCAGCCGGGGGATGTCGGTCCTCATCAACCTGGGGATGCTGATTGTGACTCTCTACGGCGCGCTCCTGGTGTTTGCGGTCGCCGTGCTTGTTCCCGTCGCACTCCTGACGGGCGTCCCGCTGAAGAGGTTCATCGAGGCGGTCAGGGAACCGGCACTCATCGCATTCTCGACGACGAGCTCGGAAGCGGCCCTTCCGAAGGCGTTTGAGGGGCTCGAGAAGATGGGGGTGCCAAGGCGGATCGTCGCGTTCGTCCTCCCCACCGGGTACAGCTTCAATCTCGATGGCAGCACGCTGTACCTTTCGCTCACATCCGTATTTGTCGCGCAGGCGGCGGGGATCGACAT
>PMND01000019.1:1841-5014 GCA_003161955.1 Ignavibacteriota bacterium
CGAAATCATTTAAAAACACTTCCACCACCCATGGATCTTTACTCGATACTTCGCGGTCTTCTGGGCCTCGTCCTTGTGACAGGCCTTGCAGCGCTTTTCTCGAGCGACAGGCGCCTCATCAACTGGCGCCTTGTGGCGGTCGGTTTCGTCCTCCAGTTCGCATTCGCGTTCCTCGTTCTCCGCACTTCCCCGGGGAGGGATCTCTTCAGTTCGATCAGCTGGCTGTTCGTCCAGTTTTTCGGTTTCGCCTCCGACGGGGCCAAATTCGTCTTCGGCTCGCTCGCCATATCGCCGGGGGAGACGGGGAGTCTGGGGTTCATATTCGCGTTCCAGGTCCTTCCCACGATAATTTTCTTCGCTTCGTTCATGGCGGTGATGTACTATCTCGGCATCATGCAGATTGTTGTTCGCGGNNAATACGTTCATGGGGCAAACGGAGGCGCCGCTGGTGATCCGCCCGTACCTTGCCACGCTGACCGAATCCGAGCTCTTCACGATATTGACGAGCGGCATGGCGCATATTTCCGGCGGCGTCATGGCCGCCTATATGGCGCTCCTGGGCGCCGCGTATGCCGCCTCCACGGGGATCGCCTCCGGGGCCGCGCAGGTGTACTTCACGGGCCACCTCCTTGCCGCCGTGATTATGGCCGCGCCTGCGACGATCATCGTCGCAAAAATCCTCCGGCCCGAGACGGGGGATCCTGTCACGATGGGGAAGGTCAGGATTGAGGTTGAGAAACAGCAAGGGAACGTCATCGAAGCCGCCGCCTCGGGTGCGGGGGACGGACTCAAGCTCGCCTTGAATGTGGCGGGGATGCTCCTTGCATTTATTGCCCTGATCGCGCTTCTGAACGCCCTGCTGGGTTGGGCCGGGAGCGTCACCGGGCTGAACGCGATCTGTCAGGCGCAGTTCGGCAAGCCGGTGTCGCTCGAGCTCCTGTTCGGCCTTGTATTCCAGTTTATCGCCTACGGAATCGGCGTCCCGTGGCATGACGCGCTCAATGTCGGCAGTCTGATGGGGATCAAGCTCGTTGTGAATGAGTTCGTCGCCTACCTCAAGATGGCGGACGCGATCTCCGCCCACCAGCTTTCGGAGAAATCGATTGTCATCGCGACATATGCCCTCTGCGGGTTTGCGAATTTTTCCTCCATCGCGATTCAGATCGGCGGGATCAGTCCCCTGGCCGAAAACCGCCGGAGCGACATCGCCCGTCTGGGCCTTCTGGCGGTTCTGGGGGGGACCATCGCGACCTGGATGACAGCCTGCATCGCCGGACTATTTGTCAACTGACCCACAACCTGCACACGGCTCTCCCATGAATAACCGTCCCTCCACTTCCGGATATCGCTGGTTCGCGCTGGGCGACCTGAACGGTTTCTTCGGCCTCATGTTCGACAATCTGACCGTGCTCTCGTTCCTGGCCGGCATATTGATATTTGTATTCAACTTCCCCGCCGACATTGTCTACACGCGGATGTTCCCCGGGACCGCGTTCGGCGTCCTCTTCGGGGATCTCGTCTACACGTGGATGGCATTCCGCCTTGCAAAGAGGACGGGGAACCGGGAGGTCACCGCGATGCCCCTCGGCCTTGACACCCCCTCAACGATTGGCATCGCTCTCGTGGTTCTCGGTCCCTGTTTCCTGGCGATGAAGGCCAGGGGGATGGGGGAGAGGGACGCCGCCATGATGACCTGGTACGTTGGCATGGCCACGATGGTGATGATCGGGATTCTGAAGCTCATACTCTCGTTTTTCGGACGCTGGATCCAGAAGATCGTTCCCCAGGCGGGATTGCTCGGATCGCTCGCGGGGATCGGGCTCGCGCTGATCGGACTCGTCCCGCTTGTCGATATATTCGGGATGCCGCTCGTCGGACTGATCGCGCTCGGGCTGATACTTTACACGCTGGTCGCGGAGATCCCTCTTCCGAAGCAGATACCCGGTGTCTTCGCTGCGGTCGCGCTCGGGACCGGCCTGTACTATCTCCTCGGTCCGTCCGGAATCATCGGAGGCGGCTACAGCGCACCTCCCTCCCCCGATTTTCATTTCGGGCTCCCGATCCCGACGCTGGCGTTCACCCGCGGCATCGTCTCCGCACTGACATACCTCCCGATCGCAATTCCTTTCGGCATCCTGACGGTGGTGGGGGGGATCAACGTGACGGAGAGCGCCCGCGTGGCGGGGGATGATTTCAACACGCGGGACATACTGTTGACGGAGGCGGTGGCGACGCTGCTCGCCGGTCTCACCGGGGGCGTGGCCCAGTCAACTCCCTACATCGGCCAGCCCGCCTACAAGCATATGGGATCCCGTGCCGGCTATACCGTCCTGACCGGAGTATTCATCGGAATCGGCGGCATGTTCGGCCTCGTCTCGTTCATCGTCGAGCTCATCCCCCGCGCGGTCCTGGCGCCGATACTTGTTTTTGTCGCCCTCGACATCATCGTCCAGGCGTTTCACGGGTCCCCGGTCCGGCACGCCCCGGCGGTCGCGTTTGCGTTCTTCCCGACTGTGGCGCGTCTTCTGGCGATAAAGCTCGGGAACCCCGACTTCGTTTCACCGGAGAACTTCACGCGGCTTCTGTCGCTGCCTGGGAAAGCTCTTCCTGAGCTGCTCGTGACAGTGGCGCTCGGCAACGGGTTCATCGTTACGGGGATGCTCTGGGGGGGGTTTCTCGCCGTGCTGATCGACAGGCGGGTCCGGACTGCGGCGGTCTACCTTTTCATCCTGGCGCTCCTGACGTTTTTCGGCGTCATTCACTCGGCGTCGCCCGACGGACTCATGTACCTGCCATGGACACTCGCAGGACTTGCCCGTCAGATTCCATACCAGTTCGCCGCGGCGTACGGAGTGCTCGGGTTCCTGCTCATCGCACTGTCGTTTACCCNNCTCCGCCAGTATCGTGCGCATATCATACGGTTTCTGCAGAAACGCCCTGACGCCGGCCCGGAGCGCCTCGGCCTTCAATTCAGGTTCGATGTATCCGCTGGCGAGGATTGTTCTCACGCCGGGGTCCAGCTGTTTCATGGCAAGGTAGACCTGATCGCCGCTCATCTTCGGCAGTCCGACGTCGCTGATCACGAGTGAGATCTCGTTCCGGTGACTTTCGAACGACTCCAGGGCCGCCTGACCGTCGGACGCAGTAAGTACCCTGTATCCCACACCTTCCAG
>PMND01000090.1 GCA_003161955.1 Ignavibacteriota bacterium
GGGAGCTCGAACGTCACGTAGAGCCGCCCTTCGTCCTCCGAAGGGATGAACCCGGTCGGCTTGTTCCTGAACAGGAGGATCGTCGCCGCGTACATACACAGGAGGATGATGAAGACATACCGGCTCCCCTTGATGCACGCCCGGACCCACCCGACGTACGAACCGGTCGTCTTCTCAAACCACTCGTTGAACCGGACGAAAAACCTGTTGATCCCCTTCGCCTCTTTCGCGCGGACCGACGGCCGCAGGAACATGGAGCAGAGGGCGGGGGTGAGCGACAGCGCCACGAACGCCGAGATCAGGACCGAGATCGCTATCGTGATCGCAAACTGCTGGTAGAGCTTCCCGACGATCCCGGGGATGAAACCGACCGGAATGAACACCGCCGCAAGGATGAGCGCGATGGCCACGACCGGGCCCGAGATATCCGCCATGGCCTTGCGCGTCGCCTCCGGGGCGGTGAGTCCTTCACGGTCGATGTAGTGCTGTACGGCCTCGACGACGATGATCGCATCGTCGACGACGATGCCGATGGCCAGCACGAAGCCGAACATCGTCAGCGTATTGATCGTAAAGCCGAGAGGGAGGAAGAACGCGAACGTGCCGATGACGGAGACCGGGATCGCGAGGACCGGGATGATCGTCGCGCGCCAGCTCTGGAGGAAAAGGAAGACGACGAGGACGACCAGTCCCAGGGCTTCCAGGAGCGTCACGACCACCTCGCTGATGGACACTTTCACGACCGAGACGGACTCGAACGGGACGACGTAGTCCACGTCCTTGGGAAACGACCCTTTCAGCCGGTCCATCGTGCCGTAGATCCCCTTCGCAACCTCGAGCGCGTTGCTCCCGGGGGCCTGGTACACGAGCAGGTAGGAGGCGCGTTTGCCGTCGACGAACGAATTGTTCGCGTACGAGAATTTTCCGAGCTGGACGCGGGCGATGTCCTTCAGGTGGACCGCGGAGCCCTGGCGCGGGTCCGAGCGGACGATGATGTCGCGGAATTGTTCCTCGCTGCTCAGGCGGCTGTTCGTGAAGACCGTGTATTCAAAAGGCTGCGTGCTCCGCTGCGGTGGGGCGCCGACGGACCCGGCGGCAATCTGGAGGTTCTGCTCCGCAAGCGCGTTCACGACGTCGCCTGTCGTGAGCCCGAGCTGGGCCATCTTGTCCGGCTCCAGCCAGATGCGCATGCTGAAATCGTCGGCACGCGTGAAGACGTCCCCGACTCCGTTCACCCGCAGGAGGGCATCGCGCACGAAAATGTTCGTGTAGTTGTCAAGGAAAGGGACGCCGTGGGACCCGCCGGGGGAGTAGATGGCGACAAGGAGGAGGATGCTCGGGTTCCGCTTTCTCGTCGTCAGCCCCAGCCGCTTCACGTCGTCGGGGAGCTGCGGGGTCGCGATGCCCACCCTGTTCTGAATGTCGAGAGCGGCGATATCCGGGTTCGTCCCGACGTTCAGCGTCACGTTGATCGTCGTCCGGCCGTCGTTCGTGCTGTTCCCCACCATGTAGGCCATCCCCGGGGTGCCGTTCACCTGGGACTCGATCGGGGTCGTCACCGTCTGCTCGACCGTCTGCGCGTCCGCACCGTTGAAGATCCCGGAAATCTGGACGGTNNGGCGGCGTGATGTCGGGATACTGGCTGACCGGAAGGCTGTAAATTGCAATCGCGCCGACGATGACGATGATCAGCGAGACGACGATCGCCGTCACCGGGCGGTCAAGAAATGTATTTGCGATCATGGGCTATTTCGCCTGCGCGTTTTCCGTTGCAGGCTTCACCTGCGGCGGCACGACCGCAACGGTGACATTGTCCCTCAGCTTCTGGACTCCATCCACCACGATCCGGTCCCCGGGGGAGAGCCCGTCCCGCGCCACGACCATGTCGTTGATCCTTGCGCCGAGGTCGACCCTCCGCTGGATGACCTTTTCCCCGTTCAGTACAAAAACGAAGTATTCGCCCATCTGTTCCACGGCCGCGCGGAACGGGAAGAGGACGGTGCTCGCGGCACTCCTGTTCCTGATGCGGATGTTGCAGGTGAGTCCGGCCTTCAGCACGTTGTGCGGGTTCGGGAAAACCATGCGCACGCGTATGGTCCCCGTCTGGGGATCGACCGCCCTGTCGAGGACGCTCAGAACCCCCGCCTCCGGATAGACCGACCCGTCCGGCAAAACGAGCGTGAATGTCGTGTCGGCGGCGCTTGTTTTCTTCTCGAGGAGCCGCGCAAAGCGGTTGATCTGCTTCTGGTCCACCGCGCAGTCCACGGCCATCGGGTCATCGGAGGAGACCGTGTTCAGCATCGTCTGACCCGCGGTGACCGAGGAACCGACCTTGACCTGGGAGAAGGAGATCGTCCCGTCAAACGGCGCATTGATCACCGAATAGCGGAGGTCGGTCTGCACGTTCTTGACGTTCGCCTCGAGGCCGGCCACCTGCATTCTGGCCGACTGGAGGTCCGCCACCGCGTGGTCGAGCGTCTGCCGGGCGATCGCGTCATTCTTCGCAAGGTCGTTGTACCGGTCGACGTCCTGCTGCATTTTCGTAAGATTCGACCGCGCGGTATTCAGGTTGGCAAGCGCCTGATCATAGGCCGCCTGGTAGTGCTGCTGATCGATGGCATACAGCTTCATCCCCTTCCTGACGCGCTGCCCGTCCTTGAAGAATATGCCTACGATGTACCCGGACACCTCCGGGCGGAGATCAACCTGGTTCAGCGCGAAGACCGTCGCAGGATAGACGTCGTTGTACGACGCCCTGCCGGTGTCGATCTGATAGACGACGACGGGGATGCCGGGGGGAGGTTTCTGCTCGGCGCCGGAGCGCCCCCCGCAGCCCGCAAGAGCCATCGATGCGCAGGCCAGGACGATCGGGAGATACAGCGTGTGGGATGTCCGCATTGGTGTTCCGTTCATTAGTCTCGCCTCAAATCGGCGCCGCGGCGCCGTGATTCTTAATCCCGCCGGAGAACGGCGTGACCGTCAGTATTGAACTGTCCCCAGGGCTTTCTGGACGTCCAGCTTGCTCCTGAGCACCTGATACAGGGCATTGGTCCTGTTGAGCTGCGCGGTCCGCAGGTCCGTCTCGGCCGAAATCAGCTCAAGGTAGGTCTTGGTGCCGGCCCTGTACTGGAGCTGGATCGTCCTGTAGACGTCGTCCGCGAGCTCCAGGTTTGTCTTCAACACGTCGTAGGTGTTCAGGTTGCTCCTGTAGTCCGCCATCGACTGTGCATACTGCGTGCTCACCGCGTTCTTGAAAAGGGCGATGTCGAACTCCGCCCGCCGTACCTCGAGACCCGCCTGTTTGATCCCCTGTATCCGTTTCCCCCCCTCGAAGATGGGGAAGGTGAGCTGCAGTCCGACAAACGAGCTGGGGTAATTGTGCCTGTAGAGCGGCGGGATCTTTGTGCTCTGGTAATTCATGTTGTAGTCGCCGAACGCGGAGAGCGCGGGGAGGAAACTCCAGTCGTTGTAGTCGAGGTTGGCCTCCGCGAGGCGTCTCTGCACCTCGAGGAGCCGGTATTCCACCCTGTTCTCATACCGGACCGCCGCGGTCGTGTCGAGGAGTATCCCGTTCTCCATCTGCGTGCTGTCGTACGCAAGCTCGAGCGCACCCTCTGCGGGGTATCCCATCTGCTCCTTCAGGAACGCGTCCCGTGCCTTCATGAGCTCCACGCTCTGCATCCGCTCCGCTTTCGCGTTGTTGAGAGAGACGGTCGCCCGTTTGTAGTCGGTCTTGTCGACAACTCCCCCCTGGTACTGCGCGAAGGCATCCTTCAGGCTCTGCTGGAGGCGGAGGATATCGTCATCGAGCACCCGTATCTGCTGGCGGGTCAGCAGGGCGGCATAAAAAGCTTTGCTGACATTGACGACCACGTCGATTGTATTGCCGGTCGTCCTGTGCCTGCTCGCTTCCCGGACGTCTCCGGCGGTGCTGCTCGCAAGGAGGACGTCCCTGTCGAAGAGGGTCTGCGAGACCGACAGCGTCCCGGTGGACGCGTTGTCCAGGCTCACGTTCAGGGGGGTCCCCCCGACGATCGTGACGGGGATCTGGAAGAAATGCTGCGCGTTGAGGCCCACGCTTATCTGCGGGAACCAGTCGGCCAGCTTCCCGTTGATGATCCGGTCGGCGATCTGCTCATCAAGGAGCGATTGCTGGATCGACGGCTGATGGGAGAGCGCGTATCTCACGCAGTTCGCGAGCGTCCCCTCCTCGAGGAGGGAGTCCGCTCCGCCGGCCTGCTGGCCGGCGGAGGAAGCCGCATAAGCGAACGCTGCGAAGAGAATACCT
>PMND01000096.1 GCA_003161955.1 Ignavibacteriota bacterium
GCGTAATTGCCGGGGGGCCAGATCCTGTACCCTCCGCTCGCACCCGGATGGATTGCCACGACGGGTTTCTCCTCCGGAAGCCCCAGCGAACGCCAGCGTGAGGCCGCCCGCTCGCTGTGCGCGGGGGAGATCACAACGCTCGTCCTCTGCGACCTGACGGTGGCGCCCGCCGCTTCCGCAAGCGCGCAGTAATATGCAAGCACCCCCCCCTGGCTCTTCTTATTCCGTATCCGGTGCGTGAGGAGCACAGAAAAGGACTTCCCCTCCTCCCCCACCCGCGCGCGCGCGCCGGAGAGGAACGCCCAGAGGTAAAACCTGTCCTGGGGGAATGTGCATATGACGGTGTCGAATCTCCCCCGCCTGAGCCAGCGGATGACACTCAATTCGGCCCGGGCCCTCGGGAGCCCGCCGAGCGCACGGAGCGTCTGCCTGTCTATTTCCGCCACGCGCGCGACATTCGGATCCGAACGAAGCACCGCGGCGGTCCCCCCCTGCACGTCCTCCGAGAGGACGGAGCGTGGCGCGGAGGAAGACCCGTCATACGAGCGGCGCTGGAGCACAAGTACGGTGAGGGAGGCGGAGGGAAACGACTCTTTGAGCGCGCGGAGCGCGGGGGAGAGGATCAGCAGATCCCCGAGCTGGCCTTCGGCCACGATGCAGATCCGCCCTGGTGAATTCATGGGAGCAGAGGAAATGCGGAACCGTGCATGATTGTCCCGCCCGTTCAGAAGTAGGGGCGGGTGAAAAACGTCGCCCCGATCTCCTCCTCGACAAAGCGGCGCGCCTTCTCCGTGTCTACGTCGTTCATGTCGACGATCGTCAGGACAACCCTGGGGAGGAGCCGGACGGCTTCGCGGGCGAATTCCACCATCGCAGGGAAAAACTTCTTGCCGTCGAGCCGCATCAGCTCCCCGTACTGCACCGGATCGGTGGAGTTCAGGCTGATGGAAACCGCATCGATCAGCCCGACGAGCTCCGGGACGATGTTCCGTTTGTTGATCACATCGCCGTGCCCGTCGGTATTGAGCCGCGTCGTTCCCCCCCGGGACTTGACCCACGACGCCACTTCTTTGAGCGCGTCCAGCCTGATCGTGGGTTCCCCGTACCCGCAGAAAACTATCTCTTCGTACCGGGACGGGTCACCGATCGCATCGATCACCTCGCGCGCCTCAGGTTCCCGTTCGATCCGGAGGTTGTGCCCCTTGATGACCGCCTCCCCTTTCCGGTCGCAGAAGACACAGTCCGCGTTGCAGCGGATCGTCAGGTTGATGTAGAGCGAGTTCTTCAGCGCGTACACAAATACCGGCGCTCCCGGCGATCCGATGCCGAACATCCTGTAGGCGGCGTAGGAGGTCGCCCGCGCGATATCGCCTGCGGAGAGATGCTGGAGTTCCGCGATCTTTGCAGCGATGAGCGGCAGGCGGGAGGGCTCATTTCTTGTGCCGCGGTGAGGGACAGGCGCAAGGTACGGGCTGTCTGTCTCCAGGAGAAGATGCTCCGCCGACACATCCCGTGCGACGACTGCCGCATTTCCGGCATTCTTGAATGTCACGATCCCCGGGAGCGACACCGCAAACCCCAGCCTGATCAGATCCCACGCCAGCGCCGGGTCGCCCGGGAAGCAATGGAAGACCCCCTTGGGTGCAGGGAACCTGCTGAACGGCGTGGCTGCCTGAGCGCGCCAGTCGGGGAAGCTCTCAAGCGCCTCCCGGACGATGCGGACCGTCTGCTCCGTGGCGTCCCGCGTGTGGATCACGACGGGGAGATTCTTCCGGGCGGCGATCCCGAGCTGAGCTCTGAACACCCGTTCCTGGACATCGCGTGGTGCGAAATCGTAGTGAAAATCGAGCCCGATCTCGCCGACGGCCACAACCTTCCCCTCCGAGCAGAGATCCTCAATCCGCCTCAGGACATCATCGCCGGCCCCGGCCGCCTCATGCGGATGCACCCCCACGCATGCGTAGACTCTCTCCTGACGATGCGCGAGCTCCACAGCCCGCCTGCTGTCTTCCAGCCCGGTCGCGGGATTGACGATGGAGGTGACGCCGGCATCGGCGGCACGCGCAATCACCTCGTCGCGGTCGGCGTCAAACTCACGGGACGTGAGGTGTGCATGTGTGTCAATGAACATGGACCTTCGTTCCCCTCATTTCACGGGCGCGCCGCTCTGCACGGGGGACTCCGGCGTCACGATCACCAGCTTCCCGTCCGCATCGGAGGCCGCGAGCACCATGCCGTGTGATTCCTCCTTCATCAGGGTCGCCGGGAGGAGATTCGAGACAACGACCACGAGTTTCCCCACGAGGTCTTCGCTCCGGTAGTAGCGGGCGATCCCCGCGACGATCTGCCGCTGCTCGGTCCCTATCTCAACCTGCAGCTTCAGGAGCTTCTCCGATTTCGCCACCTGCTCGCACCGGAGTACTTTTCCGACGCGCAGGTCCATCTTTCTGAAATCGTCGATCGTGATCTTCTCCGGCGCCGCACCGGGCGGAGGAGCCGGGGGCCCGGGCGGAACCACGCTGTCCGATTCAATCATGCTGTCCTCTATTTTAGTGAAGAGTATCCCCGCCGTCCCGAGAGGGTGCCCCTCCGGGAGCGCAGGCTCCCCGGCGGAATCCCAGGAGCCCCGCGCAGGGTCGCCGGAGATGTCGAGCATGCGCCATATCCGTTCGCATGAGCCGGGGATCACCGGGCTCATCAGTATGGCCAGCGCGCGCACGATCTGCAGGCTGATGTTTATCGTCGTCGCGCAGCGCGCCGGATCGGATTTCACCGTTTTCCACGGCTGGCTGTCGTTAAAATACTTGTTCGCCCCCCTGGCCAGGTTCATGACCTCCATGAGCCCGTCCCGGAACCGGTAGTGCTCGTAGAATTCCGCCGCCGCCGGGGGCGTCCCCCTGAGGAGCGCCAGAATACCCCGGTCGATGTCCCCCAGCGGACCCCGTGCGGGAACGGCGTTGCCGAAAGCGCGGACGGCGAAAGCGAGCGTACGATTGATGAAATTCCCGAGTATGTCGGCCAGCTCATTGTTGTTCTTTGCCTGGAAGTCCCTCCACGTAAAATCCGAATCCCGGTATTCCGGCAGTCCCGTCGCGAGGGAGTAGCGGAGCGGATCGGCCGGATACTTCTGGAGGAAGTCCTGGAGGTCGATCCCCCATCCACGGCTCTTCGAGAATTTCTGTCCCTTGTAGTTCAGGAACTCATTCGCCGGGACATTGGCCGGGAGGATGTACTGTTCGCCTCCTCCATCATTCCATGCCATCAGCATCGCCGGGAAAACGATTGTGTGGAAGACGACGTTGTCCTTCCCGATGAACGCAACATACTTCGTGTCCGGGCGGAGCCAGTACTCCTTCCACGCCCCGGGGCGCCCGACCCGCCGCGCCCATTCTTTGGTGGAGGAGATGTACCCGAGCACCGCGTCAAACCAGACATAGACCACCTTCTTCCCGTACCCGGGGAGAGGAATTTTCACCCCCCAGTTCAGGTCGCGGGTCACCGCCCTGTCCTCGAGACCCTCCTTGAACCATCCCCTGCAGTACTGCAGGACGTTTTCCTTCCAGCCGTCCGCGGCATCACTCTTCTTCACATACTCTTCCAGCCGTGCCTGGTAGGCGCCGAGCGGAAAATACAGGTGAGTCGTTTCACGGACCACGGGCGTGTCCCCCGTGATCTTGCTCCTCGGGTTCAGGAGCTGCAGGGGGTCGAGAAACGTGCCGCAGTTCTCGCACTGGTCCCCCCTTGCGTCGGAGTTGCCGCAGACGGGGCAGGTCCCCTCGACGTACCTGTCGGGGAGAAACATGTTCGCCTTTTCGTCGTAGAGCTGCTTCTCGTTCTTTTCGGTCAGGATCCCCCGGCGGTGGAATTCGAGAAGGAACTCGACCACGGTCTCGTGGTGGAGCGGGATCGATGTGCGCGAATAGTTGTCGAACGAGATCCCGAACTTCGCGAACGCCTCCTTGTCGATCGCGTGATATCTGTCGACGATGACTTCGGGGGGAACTTTCTCCCTGTCGGCCGCCAGGGTGATGGCGACCCCGTGTTCGTCCGACCCGCAGATGAAGAGGACATCGCGTCCCCTGAGCCGCTGGAAGCGGGCGTAGATATCCGCAGGGAGGTACGCACCCGCGAGGTGCCCCAGGTGGACGGGGGCGTTCGCGTAAGGAAGGGCCGCCGTGATCAGGATCCGTTGTGCGTCGCTCATGTCGAACATTTCAGCGTGTGGATGTGTCGCGCGCGGCCGTCTGAGGCTTCAGGAGAGCCCTCCGGAGCCGGACGGCGAGCTGCGCGAGAACGAGCTTAATATAGGCATATCGATCGACAAGCGAAATCGCCTTCTCCACGTCCTCCAGCACGCGCACGAGGTCGGCGCCCGGGAATCGAGAAACGAAGCTTCTCAGTTCCGCGATCTGGTCGATGTTGATCACCTCCGCGCCGTGGCGCAGGACGAGAGCATCCCGGAACCAGAGGAGCATCAGCGTCAGGAAGCGGACGTGGACGTCCCTGTCCTTCGTCTCCGCCATCCGTTCAATGAGCTCTATGAGCTCCAGAGTCTTCCCCCCGAGCGCCTTCCGGATAAAATCCACGACCTCCGCACGCTGTCCCATCAGGTCGCTCTCGCCGAGCTCCAGCGCACGCGTGTAGCTCCCCCCCGCAAGGCGCGCCAGGAGTGACGCCCGTGCCTCATCCAGGCGCCCGCGCCCGATGAGGGCGGCGCGGATCTCCTCTTCGGTCAGGGGGTCGAACCGCACGTTCTGGCACCGTGAGAGGATTGTCGGGAGGAGCGCTTCCCGGTGCGACGTGGTCAGTATGAACATGGTGTCACCCGGCGGCTCTTCCAGAGTCTTGAGGAGCGTGTTCGAGGCTGCGTCGTTCATCGCGTCCGCGCCGGAGATGATGAACACCCGCGTCCGTTGGTCCGAGGTGCTCATGGAGGACTCGCGGCGGATCTCCCGGATGCTGTTGATCTTGATGACGTTCGCCCTGGGGATTTGAATCCGGTGGTACGGGTCGGCCCCCTTCAGACGGAGCTGCTGCTGCACCACCCGGACGTCCCCTTCCGTGAGCTTTGCCATCGGCTCGTCATCGTCCTTCTCTCCGGACCCGCGGGGGAGCGGGATAATCAGATGGACGTCGGGATGCTGCATCGTCGCCATGCGCACACAGGACGAGCACTCGCCGCAGGCCTCCTCCCCCCCGCGCTCGCACCGGAGCACGCGCGCGAGCTCCAGCGCCGCGGCGTCTTTTCCCACTCCTTCCCCCCCGTAGAAGAGATATGCATGCGGAAGCCGCCCGCTCCTGCGGGCCGACAGGAGCGTCTCTTTCACGCGCCGCTGCCCGATCACCCGGGGCCAGACGCCGCGTGGCGGACTGTGCGGGAGGTCAGAAGGCATTGCCGATCCCGAAGTGGAAAATCGCTTCCTTGAATGTCTGCCCGAACAACTGCCGCTGCGTTATCCACCTGCGGCCGTCCGGCTCCGCGGGGTTGTACACGCGGAACCCCCAGTCGACGCGGAACGGCCCGAAGAATGTGTCGTAGCGTATTCCGATTCCCGCGGCGATCGCGACGCTCCTCAGTCCGAGGTCGTGCATCTCTTCCCAGACGTTTCCCGCATCGATGAACTGAACGAGCCAGATCTTGTCCAGGAGGCCGTCCCTGAGCGACTGGAGTACGTTTGTCCGCAGCTCGATGCTTCCTTCCAGGGCGACATTTCCCCCGAGCTGTGCGGCGAACGGCGAGGTCCCGCCGGCGATCAGGTCGCGCGAATTCCATCCGCGTATGCTGTTCCCGCCTCCCGCGTAGAACCGGTGCGTCTGCGGGATCACGATATTCGTGTCGGAGCGGGCCCCGCCGTACTTGTCCTCGATGCCTCCTTTGATCTTGAACGCGAAAATAGAGAACCGGCGGGGGGCGGCTTCCATGTACACGCGCCCGGTGAGTATCACCCTGTAGAATTGCGATATCGGCAGGCTCGGGAAGGCCCCCTGCAGGAGAAGGGGGAAGAGCCCCGCCTCGTCGAACTCGGCCGAGGTGATGGTCCCGTCGGACGGAGAGAACAGATCGTTCGTGACGTCGCGCTGTATCGTGAACGCCAGTATCGAGTTGAACTGCGGCTGCTGGAGCAGACGGATCTGCTGCTGCACGAGAAGATTGCTCGATCCCACATAGAAGCTGTCGTTCTTCGCGGAGCTGACAGTCTCCAGCGTCCAGTCGAGAAACCCGTCGGTATTGTCCGTCAGCTTGTCCGTGAACCCGAACTTGTTCCTGATGATGTTCTGGAGGTAGGGTATTTCTTTGTCGAGGATATACGAAAACGACCACGACCCCTTGATCCTGTTGCTGAAGACGTACGGCTGTACGAGCTCCGTGGTCAGGTCCAGGCTCGATACCGCACTTGTGTTCAGCCCGAAATAATCAGGGAACTGGCTCAGCGGGTTCTGAGTCCGGAAGCGCAGCCTCGTCGACAACAGTCGTGCTCCCCCGAGGAAATTCCGGTGCGTGTAGCCGAGACCCGCGCCCAGGTTGAACGCCCCGTTCTCGTCGCTCACGATCAGCTCCGGCGCCAGTTCGTGCCTGTCCTTCGGCCGGAAGAGGATCGACGTCCCCACGGTGACGGAAGAGTCCGCCCGGCGGGGGATTTTCATGTCCATCAGCCGGAGGTCGAAGATCCCCAGTCGGTTGAGGTTGCTCGCGCTCGAGGCGCTGTCCTCGATACTGTAGCGTTTCCCGGGGACATAGGTGAGCTGCCGGAGTATGATCTCGTCGGTGATGTCGTCGCGCGGGACGGGCGAACGGAGCGAGTCGATCTCCTGCCGTATGCCGATCGGACCGAAGAAGTACATCCTCCCGAGGTCGAACCGGAGCCGGACGCTGCAGTTCCCGGTGCTGGCGTACCGCGTCGCCTGGGAGCTGTCCCGCAGGTACCGGGCATTCGGATACCCGGTGTTGGCAAGTATCTTCAGCACGCGGACAACCTCCTCCTCCAGGAGCTGTGCGCTGTACGGGTCCCCCTGCGCGATTTTCGGGGAGGAGAGGATCTCCGTCCATATCGTCCCGGGGCCCTCGACGATCCCGCCGTAGACGAGCGTATCGATGAGCGACCGGTATCCCTCCGCGATCCGGATCGTGATATCCACATTCCCCCCCTCGGGGTGAAACGCCAGTGACGTGTCGATCCCCGCCCTGAAGAATCCCCTGTTCTCGTAGTACGTGCGGAGCTGCCTGAGGTCTCCCCCCAGCGTCAGGAGGCTCAGGTACTCGTTCTTCCTCCCCAGCTTTTCGCTTATCGTGTTGTGGAGAAACTTGTTCAGGAACCCGGGGGTCTCCGTGGTCAGCATCTGGGCCAGGAGTTCGTTCTTCGCCAGCGTCGAATTCCCCACGAAGGCGATCGATGTTATTTCGAACTTCTGCGGCCCGGGGAGGGATTGGGCGTCCGACGGGGACACCGCCCGTGCGGCGAGCACTGCAAGTGCCAGGCACGGCCGGGCGAGACGCGAGAATCGTGGGAGGAGGGAGGACCGTTCAGGTCGGAGCACGCGTTGTATCTAATTTCAGATGGCCGGCGACAGTGACACAAAAAACCCAGCCGCACCGGCTGGGTAGGTAAACTACATAATTCTGGGGAGAGAATCAACGTGAGGCCATGGCGCCACCCCGGCTAGTACTCCCCCTCATCCTCGAAGAAAAAATCCTCTCCGGTCGGGTAGTCGGGCCAGATCTCTTCCATGCTCTCGTACGGTTCCTCGCTGTCTTCCAGTTCCTGGAGGTTCTCGACAACCTCCACCGGAGCCCCCGTCCGCAGTGCAAAATCCACCAGCTCTTCTTTGGTGGCAGGCCAGGGAGCGTCATCCAGGTAGGACGCGAGCTCCATTGTCCAGATCAATCATCACCTCGTGAAATCTTGGCACTGACAAGCTGCGAGCGGTACCGGGCCGCATCGATGTCATCGAAGAAGTAATCGACCGGGTTCTGTTTCCGTCCGAGGTAACGAACTTCGAAATGGAGGTGCGGGCCGCTCACAAGTCCCGAACGCCCGCTCTTTGCGATGAGTTCCCCCCGGTGCACGGACTGCCCTTCCCTGACGAGCGACCTCTCGAGATGGGCATAGAGGGACGCGTAGCCGTATCCGTGGTTGACTTCGACCACCATGCCGTATCCCCCCGCCGTTCTCCCGGAGAAATGGACAACCCCGTCCCCCGCCGCATAGACGTTCGTCCCGACATCGCTGATGATGTCGATTCCTTCGTGCATTTTGTAGACGTGAAGAACCGGATGTATCCGCATCCCGAAGCTGTTCAACGAGTACGGGCCCGCCATCGGCTTGATTGCGGGGATATGGGAAAAGAGACCCTTGTTGTACTCCATCCGTCGGGTGATCTCCTCGTAACTCGTCTGCTGCAGCTTTACCTCCCGCTCCAGCTTGTCCAGGAGCGAGGAGGACCCGGAAAGAACCTCACGCGCCTCTCCCGAGAGGAACGCATTCACCGCCGGCGGGACCGCGCCGCCGATTGCGGCGGCCCTTGTGTCGTCGTCGATCTTGGTGAGATCGACCGCCGTACGGAGCTCGTTCCCCCTGTCCGACAGCTTTTCGAGCGACTTCTGAACGCCGGCAATCTTGTCGCCGAGCTGACGTATCTGATCCTTCAGTATGCGGTTCTCCGCCGTCAGCATCGACATCCTGTCGATGCCGAGGCCGAGTATGTCTCCCCCCGCATGGTTCAGGACGAGAAGTGCCGCCATGATTCCCAGCCCCGCAACTGCTCCGAACCCGAGCACCTTTGACCTGAAGTGGCGCACTTCTTTCAGGTCGAGCGACCGGTGAGAAAACATATACACTTTCGTATGACGCCGCATGGTCGATACCCCTTAATCTGGAGAGAGCGGACTTTCTGCTCTACGNNAAGTATAGAGAATTCCCGGGCCTATGTCAAGGGTTTTCTTCAGAGCCGACTTTTTAATTGTGGCGCGTCACTCGAAATCGTGCTCGAAATAGTTTATGGCACGGCTCCCTTTCTTCTTCTGTCCGATCACTCCCTCAAGCCGCTTGGAGAACTCCCTGGCGGCATCATACCCGTAGTGTCGCAGGAGGTAGTTGAGTGATATGACTTCAGTTATGACGGTGACATTCTTCCCGGGGAATATCGGGAGCTTCACGAGCGGAATGTCGACATCCAGGAGTGTCATTGATATCTCATCGAGCCCCGTGCGCGTGTAATCCTGGCCGGGTTTCCACTCTTCAAGCTCGACAACAATTTCGACTCTTTTCTGGTAACGGATCGCCCTGATCCCGAACATGCTCCTGACATCGATCAACCCCAGACCCCGGATTTCCATGAAGTGTTTCACCAGATCGGTGCCGGCACCCATGAGTATACCTTCCCCTTTCCGGGTCACCATGACGACGTCATCGGCGACGAGCCTGTGTCCCCGCTCGATCAGGTCGAGGGCAATTTCGCTCTTCCCGATGCCCGAGGGACCGGTAAGCAATACCCCCGCCCCGTAAACGTCGACGAGGGAGCCATGCACGACGATCTGGGGGGAAAACTGGTCGTCAAGAAAATCGGCCAGGAAATAGGAGATCTTCGTGGTCTCGAACGGCGTCCCGAACACCGGGATGTTCTTCACGGAGGCGGCCTGCAGGAGCTCGTCGGATATCACGTTGCCGTTGGTGAGTATGATGCAGGGGATCTTGAACTCCAGGAGCGAGGTAAACGACGCCGTCCGTTGCGGGGGGCGGAGCGAATTGAGGTAGCGGATCTCCGTGTTCCCCATGAACTGGACGCGGTCGTAGGTGAACAGCTCGACGTACCCCGCCAGAGCGAGCCCCGGCCGGTTCAGATTCCTGTCCTTGATCTGGTTGTCAAAGCCGCTCTCGCCGTTGAGCTGCTTCAGCTTGAAGCGCTCGTGCGTCTGCTCGTACAGAAAACCCACCGTGATGCTCTTCTTGCGCGTTTCCCGCGCCCGGTCATTTTTCATCGATGCTCCTGTCGCCTGCCCCTCGTCAGGGGCCGGACTGAATCACGTTTCCTCGTTGATCTCCGGTGTCTTTCCCTTCGCTTTGCTCCGCTTCTTCGTCTTGTACTTCGCCAGCTGCACCTCGAGTTTTTCCACCGTCGCGTCGATGGACTTGATGAAGTCCTCGGATTTTCCCCGGGCCGTGAGCACCGCGCCGTGGACATGAAGGTTGACTTCCGCCATCTTGACGCTCTTGGTGACGCGCTCAAAACTCAGGATGATGTCGGCAGTCACGATCCCGTCGTAGAAACGATCGAGTTTTTTCACCGTCTCCAGAGCATGCTCTCTGATATCCGGGTGAGCCCGGAATCTGCGCGCGGTAAATTTGACGTTCATAGCCTGGCTCCTCTGTTGAACATGCAGGGCGGCTCAGGAAGCTTTCGGGTGGGCCTGAGCATACACTTTACGAAGGTGATCGACACTGACGTGCGTGTACAGCTGCGTTGTGGAGAGGCTCTCGTGTCCGAGGAGCTCTTTGACGGCCCGCAGGTCGGCCCCCCTGTTCAGGAGGTGCGTCGCAAACGTGTGCCGGAGCACGTGGGGACTCCTCTTCTCTATTTCCGATACCATGCCGATATACCTGTTCATCAGCCTGTTCACACCTTTCGGGCTCATCGCTTTGCCGCGCGACGAGAGAAACGCGTTGGCCACGCCGGGGCCCTTCGATGCGAATGCCGGCCNNGCCACCAGGAGCCCGATGAGCTCCGACAGCCGGATCCCGGAGCCGTACAGCACCTCCAGGAGCGCGGCGTCGCGCACTCCCTCCGTGCTCGTCCGGTCCGGCTGATCCATAAGCCGCGCAACGCTCCCCTCGTCGAGCGTGCGCGGAAGCCGGCGTTCCAGCTTCGGCGACACCACCGTCGAGGCCGGGTTGGACGCGACGACATGCATTTTCCGGAGGTAACGGAAGAAGGATTTCAGGCAGGCGAGTTTCCGCGCGATGCTGCGGCTGGCAAATTCCCTGTCGTGCAGCCATGCGAGGAACCGGCGGATGAGCCTTCGGTCCACCCCCTCAGGGGTCATCACCCGGCCGGGGAACTCCGACTCCCAGAACTCGAGAAATTCCCGGAGATCGCACTCGTAGGCTGTAACGGTGTGCGGCGAGTAGTTCCTTCCGGTGAGCAGGTAGCGGAGGAATGAACGGATATGCGTCTGCATGAGTTCCGGACCGGCCTGGGGAGAATTGTGAATTCCGAAGGCGCGCGAGGTCAGCCCGCCGCCTGCTGGACTTCTTCCCGAGCAATTTCCGCCTTGCAGGCGGGACAGAGAAGATATTCTCCGCGGGTCTGATTGTATTTCGCAACCATGTAGGGGCTCCCGCACGTGTCGCAGACGCGGGCAACCGGCTTGTCCCACGACGCGAAATCACAGTCGGGATACCGCGAGCAGCCGTAAAAGATCCGTTTCCGCTTGGTCTTCCGTTCGATGACGTCCCCCGTCGTGCATTTCGGGCACTTGACGCCGATCGAGAGCGGACGGGTGCTCTTGCAGGCAGGGTAGTTGGAGCAACCCAGGAACGCGCCGAACCGCCCCCCCTTGACGACCATATCTCCTCCACAGAGGTCGCACTTGATGCCGACCGCGTGGGCTGCCAGCGCCGCCTCCGAGGGGAGCGGCTTCGTCATCTTGCACGCCGGGTAGCCGCTGCATGCCATGAACCGTCCGTTCCGCCCCCACTTGATGATCATCGGCTTGCCGCATGCCTCGCACTTTTCATCCGTCGCTTCCTGAAGCGATTTCTTTATCGCGGCACTGTTCTTGTCGACCCCCTGCAGGTCGTCCATGAACGGGTGATAGAACTCCTCCATCACGCGGAGGTAGGTCTGTTTGCCCGAGGCGATCGTGTCGAGCTCCTCCTCCATTTTCGCGGTGAACTCGACGTTGAACAGATGCGGGAAGTTCTGCACAAGGATCCGGTTCACGGCGATACCCAGGTCCGTCGGGTACAGGCGCCGTTCCCGCTGCTCGACGTATTTCCGCGCCTGGATCGTATCGACAATCAGCGCGTACGTGCTCGGCCGCCCGATGCCGAGCGCCTCGAGCTCCCTGACAAGGCTCGATTCCGTGAACCTCCCCGGCGGCTTCGTGAAGTGCTGGTTGGGAATGACGTTGATGAGCGCTGCACCCTCGCTCACCCTCAGGTTCGCCGGGAGCTTCGAGACCGGGTCCCCGTCGTCGGCGGCTTTGTCGGCCTCCTCTGCGACGTCGTCGTACACCTGCAGGAATCCCCGGAACTGGGGGATCGTGTCCGTCGCACGGAACAGGTAGTCCCCTCCCCGGACATCGACCGTGGTCTGGTCGAAGACTGCGGCGCTCATCTGGCACGCGAGGAACCTGTTCCAGATCAGCTCGTACAGGTCGAACATCTCCTTGTCCAGATATTTCCTGACCGCCTTCGGTGTGTGCTGCATCGAGGTGGGACGGATCGCTTCGTGGGCGTCCTGGGAGGACTTCCCCTTCTTGAAAAGCCGGGCTTCACCCGGCAGGTATTCCTTGCCGTAATTCTCGTAAATGAACGTGCGGACGTCATTCACGGCGTCGTCAGAGAGACGGGTCGAATCGGTTCGCATGTACGTAATGAGCCCCACCCGCCCCTCCTCGCCGAGCTCGATTCCTTCGTACAATTTCTGTGCGAGCATCATGGTTCGCTTCGCATGGAAGCGGAGCCTGCGCGCGGACTCCTGCTGCAGCGTGCTCGTGATGAATGGTGCGCCCGGGTTCCTCCTGACAGGCTTCTTCTGGATGTCGGCGATCTCGAACGCCTGCTTGCGGATATCGTTGACGTATCCTTCAGCAGTGGTCCCGTCGCCGATGACAGGATCGTTCCCCGCCACCTTGAAGAGCTTGGCAAAGAAGGGCTCGTTTGCCCCCGTCCGGAATTCGCCGATGACCGACCAGTATTCGTCGGGAATGAAGGAGGTGACCGCCTCTTCCCGCTCGCAGATCAGGCGGACCGCAACGGACTGGACACGCCCGGCCGAGAGGCCGTAGAAGACGGTCTTCCAGACGAACGGCGAGACCTTGTAACCCACGAGACGGTCCATGACCCGGCGCGCCTGCTGGGAGTCCACAAGGTTCTGATCCACCTTGGTCGGATGCTTCATGGCCTCGGTGATCCCGCGTTCCGTTATCTCGTTGAACATCACGCGGAACACGTTCCCGTTGTCCGGCTCGACCTCCCTGGCGATGTGCCAGGCGATCGCTTCCCCTTCGCGGTCGGGATCCGTCGCCAGGTAGACGGCCTTCGCCCTGAGGGCATGGGAGCGGAGCCGGGCGATGACTTCGTCTTTTCCCTTGATTGTCTCGTATTCCGGACGGAACCCGTGCTCGACGTCGATCCCGATCTTGCTCTTCGGGAGGTTCTTGATATGCCCGACCGACGCCTCGACGATGAAGTCCTTCCCGAGATACTTGTTGATCGTCTTGGCCTTGGCAGGAGATTCCACGATAATGAGCGATTTCCCCGTCGTGTCGACCGAAGGCACTGCCCGCCGCGCCCGACGTTTGACGGGAGCTACCCGTGCTTCGGCCCCTCCCTCCAAGATCGCTTTGCTTTTCCTGGCCATCAGTGAATGGTGTCCCCGCTTGTGAGCATCGAACGGTTCCCGGAGGCATCGTCACCCCCACGGGCAAACAGAACGGAGGCAACGATCTCCCGGAGCTCCGTCACAGACAGTTTTTCATACCCCGCCATCATCGCCCGCTCGATCACCGTCTCACAATCCTTCTCATCGAGCAGCCCGAGTTCCCGCAGCTGGATCAGGTATCCCTGGCTCTCGGTGGAGAGCACCGCTTTCTCGGCATCATGCAGGAACCGACGGGAGCCCTCCGCCGCACGGGCGCTCATCGACGGCCGCTGCTGGTTCCACTCGCTGTTCTCGTAAATCCAGCTGAACGCGGCGCTTATTTCCGACTGCGTGTAGCCCCGGGTCTTCAGGTCGGTCAGATCGATGTCGCTGATCCGCTTGTTATCCTGGATCTCCGACATTATATAGATCAGAAGTTCAACGACTTTCTCCTTCATATCCTTCTGTTTCCCCTCCCGGGGGCGAGAACCGCGACGTACCGGTCCTCCCGCCGTTTCATGTGGCGCTCGAGCGCCACGGTCCTGTCATCGTAGCCGAAAAGGTGGAGCGTCCCGTGGACGACAAGACGGCACACCTCATCGGCGAATCTGACCCCGTATGCCCGGGCCTGGGTGCGCGCCCTGTCCAGGTTAACGTAGACTTCCCCCTCGATCATGCGCCCCTCCCCCAGGGGGAAACTGATGACGTCTGTCCCCCCTCTGTGACCCAGGAACATCCTGTTCATGCGGGCCGATGTGCGGTTGCCGACGAACACCACGGTCACCGCTGCACGCCTCCGCCGTTCACCCTCCGCCACTCGCCGGATCGCGGCGATCACCCCCGCCCGGGGGATCCTGTGCGCCGGGTGCGCGTTAAACACGGCGACATCGATCACGGACGGGCACCGGCCCTGGTCCGGCGCGCACGGGCCCGCCGCCCGGGTGCCTTCTTTTCCGCTTCCAGCACCGGTTCGGTAAGGGAGAGTGCCACGCCGGACATCATGACCTCCGGCGCGAGCTGCGTAAAATCCCCCGACAGGATCGCCCGGTCCACATTCGCGAAGAGCGTGCATCCCGCCGTCCGCTCCACGATCAATCCGGAGAGCTTCCCGCGGTCCTCGCCGACAAATGTCGCCTCGCCGAGGTCCTCGCTGATGACGAACCCGGAGCAGAAATGCATCTGCAAATGTGCAGCCTCGGTGTAGACGGAGACCAGGTTCCCCTTCTTCCGACCTATCCGGATGTCGGGATAAATCTCAAGGGCAAGCTTGCGGACGGCGGTGCCGCCGGACTCCTGCGCGACGATCTCGAACCGGTAGTTCGTCCCCATGCTCTTTGCAGGAATGCCGAAGAGCGATTCCAGGCGTTTGATCGCGGACGGAGAAAACACTGTTGCCATGCCGGCGCCTCAGGAATTTCGTTTGATCGGGATGCGGGGCGGGGTACACGAAAGCCCCGGCTGGCTGCCCGCTCCTCGCGGAAGTCCACCGACCGGGGCTCGCTGATTCATGGAACGTCCGGCGTCCCAACGCACCGACGGAATTATAATCTCGTTGCCCATCCACTCATGCCAATGTGACCGGGTATCCTCAGGGAAGAATATAGCCAGCGCGGGATCGATTGTCAAGCGCTCACCACTCCAGCTCCATCCCCTCCGCGGCGGCGATGCACTCAAACCTGTAGTTGCGGGTCCGGATCTCCCGCAGGCACTTGCTCAATATCTCGTCCACCTTGTCATCCGTGTGCGACTGCTCGTGATGGAAGAGGACGAGGCGCTTGACCCCCGCTTCGTCGGCGATCTTGAGCGAGAAGAGGTAGTGCGAATGCCCCCAGCCGACATGATTGACGTATTCCTCGGGAGTGTAGGTCGTATCATGGATGAGGATGTCGGCGCCCCGGGCAAAATCGAATATCCGCTGGTTCGGATCTCCCTTGACCGCAAGATACTTCTCCACAACATTCTTGTCCACGTTTTTCACCGACCGTGCGACCTCCCTGTCGAACGGCTCGTTGTCGCTGATGTACACAAGTGATTTCCCTCCCACGTTCAGCCGGTAACCGAGCGCGAACGCCGGGTGGTTGACATAGATGGAAGAAAGCGTCGCCTCGAAAATCGGAATCGTCTCTTCCTTCACCGGGTGGAATCTGATCTTCGCCTTCAGCTCGTTGAGCTGGATGGGGAAGTACACTTTGTTCATCTGATCGGAGATCATCTGGCGGAGCTTGAGGTTGCGCGACTGCGCTCCGATGATCGTGAATTCGTTTCCCGAAATATAGAGGGGTTTGAAAAAGGGGAAGCCGTGGATGTGATCCCAGTGCGGATGGCTGATGGCCAGGAACGCCTTGATCGATTCCCCCGTCGCCATCAGCTCATCGCCGAGGCCCCGGATGCCGGTCCCCGCGTCAAACACCACGAGGTTGTCCTTGTGCAGCCGCACTTCGACGCACGGGGTGTTCCCGCCGTACCGGACGGTGTCTTTCCCCGGCGTGGGGAGGGAACCACGCGTCCCCCAGAATTTGACTTTCATGCGCGTGCTCCGTCTCCGACGTGAGTAATAGAGCCTGCAGCGTACGCGACGTAATTGGCGGCCGATTGCGCAATCGCCCGCCGCTCTTCCCCGCTCAGCTCACGCACGACCCTTGCCGGGACCCCCGCCGCGAGCGTCCCGGCCGGCACAACGAAATTCTCCCTGACCACCGCACCGGCGGCGACCAGTGCGCACTCCCCCACCTCCGCGTTGTCGAGCACCACCGCGTTCATCCCGATGAGCGAGCACCTGCCGATCCGGCACCCGTGGATCATCGCCATGTGGCCCACCGTCACCTCCTCTGCGATCTCCACGGAGAGCTTCGCGGTGACGTGGAGGACACAGCCGTCCTGTATGTTCGAACGGCGTCCCACGCGGATGGCATTGATGTCCCCCCGCAGGACGGCATTATACCAGATGCTCGCCTCCTCCTCCACGCGGACATCCCCGATCAGCCACGACCCCGCCGCAATAAAGGCGGTGGGATGCACCGAGGGCGCCACGCCGTGATGGACGATCAGTCCCACACGTCACCGGTTTGCGCGCGGGGGATTCCACCCCGGGCGGGTCCATTTCATCAGCTCCATCGTGACGCTCCCGACCAGGACCTTCATTTTCGCCTGGATCGGGATCCGGGCCTCGTCATTGGAGAACCAGCCCTCGAACCCTCCGGTGAGACCGAAGATCCCCACAAATTCCATGTTCCCGTCAAACCGCACGACATCCACCGGGTAGTCGACGGCGTCGAGGTCGACCGAAGTACGTTCGCCTTTGAAGTCGATGTACGTGCTGACCTTCTGCTCCTTTATCACCGTGGGGACATTGACCTTGAGTCCGGAGAAGAGCTTCGCGCGCGCGTAGAAGAACAGCGAGAGCCCGTCGTGATACGCGGTCCCGACCGCAAGCGTGTCACGTTTGACGACCACGGAGTCGTGTGTCCCCACTTCGATGAGGACCCGCTTGTCCGGATAATCGAAATTGTACCGGGAGAAATCCCACTCCCCGTTTTCTTTCTGTCTGCCGAGAAACCTGCGCGAGAACATCCCGCTGTCGATCAGGCTTTCGTAGATGGCGTGAAGGTCCACGAACGGGACCTTGGGATAGGAATCGATGATCGCTTTCGCTTCGTAGGCCGGGGAGGATTTCCCCCGCACGGTCCCCACGATCCTGATCCGCACCTGCCCGAGATCGATGAACCCGTACCTGACGTTGTAGACGAGATCCTCCCCCTCGACGAACACCCTGTCGGGGGGGGAGGACGGTCCCTGCGCCCGTGAGGTCCCTTGGGACACCAATCCCGCAACGCCGAAGGATACCGACAAAGCCGCCACGCGCGCCAGGCGTGAAAGGAGGCGTCTCCTCATTTAAGGCTCGAGAGGTTGCTCAGGATGCGATCTGTCTCAGGGAAAAGCTCGAGCGCCTTCCGGAACTGGGCGTCCTCGCGCAGCATGACACGGGATGAGCCTTCGTTCCCCCAGAGGCTCCGGGCGATGAACGCCCTCGTGAACGCCTTGATGTAGCGGAGGTCCTTGTCGAAGTCCTCCTGTTTGAATGTCGCGCCGGCCGTTTTCCCCAGCGCCTGGAGTTCCGCCAGCATCGGGCCCGTCACCTCGAACTCGTCCGCATATTTGTCCGCGCTCTTCCCGTAGCGGGATTTCAGTTCCGCCCCGTGCCTGTCCAGGTACTTGTCTGCAAACTGAAGGAAGACGTTGCGGCTCCGGAGCTGCACCGTGTATTCGGTCAGATGATCGGACTTCACAATGTAATCCGGCGTGATCCCGCCTCCCCCGTACACGATGCGCCCTCCCATCGTCTTGTACGTCGGGCGCGTCGAATCCCGTTCCTCCGAATGCGAGACGTTCTCCCCTTCGGTCTCCTGCCGCTCGAACGCCGCGCGGGCGTACTTGGCTTTGTCATGATCGTACGGGCGCTGGATCAGCCTGCCGCTCGGCGTGTAATAGCGTGCCGTCGTCAGCCGGAATGCGGAGCCGTCCTTCAGATCGAACTGGCGCTGTACGAGTCCCTTCCCGAACGTCGTCTCGCCGATGATCAGGCCCCTGTCCCAGTCCTGCACGGCGCCGGCGACGATCTCGCTGGCCGAGGCGGAACTGGCGTTCACGAGTATGATCAATGTCACGTCCTTGAACTTGCCCGCCCCCGAAGAAATGTACTCATCGTCGAATTCCGGCCTCCGCCCCTTTGTGAAGACGATCTTGCGCCCCCGCGGCATCATCTCGTCGACGAGCTTGTATGCCTGCTCGAGGTAGCCGCCGGGATTGGAACGGAGATCAAGGACCAGCCGTTTCATCCCCTCTCCCGAGAGCTTCGTGACGGCGGCCAGGAACTCATCGTGAGTTTTCGCCGCGAACCGGTTGACGCTGACGTACCCGGTCTGGCCGTCGATCATGAACGAGGCGTCGACGGTATAGATCGGGATCTTGTCCCGGGTGATCTCGAAGTCGAGCAGCTCCCGCATCCCGGACCGGACGATGGAGACCTTCACCCGGCTCCCCTTCGGACCGCGGAGCTTTTTCTGCACTCCCTCCTGTGTGATGCCGACCGCCGAGCTGTCGTTGATCCGGACGATCTTGTCCCCCCCCTGGATGCCGAGCGCTTCGCTCGGTCCGCCGGTGATGGGTGCCACGACAAGGAGCGTGTCTGCCAGGACCTGATACTCGATCCCTATCCCTTCAAAACTCCCCTGAAAATCCTCCGTCACTTTCTGCAGCTCGCTTACCGGGATATACACCGAGTGGGGATCAAGCTGGTTCAGAAGCCCGTTGATCGCAGCCTCGGTCAGCTTGCCGGTGTCGACGTCCTCCACGTAGTACTTCTCCGTGTAGTTGAGGACGTCGCCGAATTTGTGGAGCTGATCGTAGATCGTATCTCCCGAGATCAGCTGGTTGAGCATCGACCCGGCGATGACGCTTACCACAACGAGGAGTATCACGGTTCCCAGCGAAAATCGTTTGCGCATGTACACATTCCCTATGAAGTGCCTGAAGTGCGTGGTAGTGTATCTAATAACAGCCTGAAAGTCAAACATGGTTCCCTCCCTTTGACGTCCGCCCCGGGAAGCCGCCCCGTTCTACCGGACTGGCTTCCATTCGCTCAGAATCGACCTTCTCAGAAAAAAGACGGCAAGAAAATTGACGAACCAGGAGACCGTGACATAGAGGTACCCGTACCTCCTGTAACGTCTCGGCGACTCATAGACGACGACGTTGTCCATGAACTGTATTCGCCCCACCCGGTCCAGACGCCGGAACATGTCATAGTCCTCTCCGGCCGCGATCCCGTCGGCGTATCCGCACACGCTCTCGAAAACCTCCCTTTTCATTATGTGGCATTCCCCCCTCCCCATTCCCATCCCCACCCTGTTCATCATGCCGAAGAACCAGTTGTAAAAGCCGTGGAACGCCCGGTCGAGCGGCCGCCGTTCCTCCGGGTAAACTTCAACCCTGCAGGTGAGCGCCGCGAGACCCGGCGCATCGATTGCGGCGGTGACGGAACCGAAGAACGACTCCGGATCCGCGATCAGCGTGTCGGCGTTCAGGAAGACGAGAACCGATCCCTTCGCGCTCCGTGCCCCGAGGTTCCTCCCCATGGCGATCGTCTGCTTGATCCCCTCCCTGTTTGTGACGACCGTCTGCGCGTGCCCGGCGGCGATCTCGAGCGTGCGGTCCACGCTCCCCCCGTCGCTCACGACGAGTTCGATGCCGAAGCGGTCCACCAGGGATGGAGTGAATTGCCGCAACATCCGCTCGAGGAGCTTCTCTTCATTGAGTGTCGGAACGATGACGCTGATCGTGTTCACTGGAATGTTCGCCGGATTTCAAATTGCAGCGTGAAGGATCGGGCCCCCGGCTGTTTCATGCCGTTCCCGGAGTTTCCGGCTTCATCTGCGGGAAGAGGATCACATCGCGGATCGACTCCTCGCCCGTCAGGACCATCGTCAGCCTGTCGATCCCGATCCCGAGCCCGGCCGTCGGAGGCATGCCGTATTCCAGCGCGCGAAGGAAGTCCTCGTCGAGCGGCTGGATCTCGGCTTCCCCCTTCGCCTTTGCCCGCATCTGCTCTTCAAACCGGGCACGCTGATCGAGGGGATCGTTCAGTTCGCTGAAGGAGTTGCAGATCTCCTGTCCGTTGCAGAATGCCTCGAACCTCTCGACGAGCCCTTCCTCCGAACGGTGCCTCTTCGCAAGGGGGGACATCTCCAGCGGGTAGTCGGTGATGAACGTCGGCTGCACGAGACGGTGCTCGACCGTCCCGCCGAATATCGCATCGATGATCTTCCCCGCCCCGTCCGTGGCTTCCACCGCCACGTGCAGCTCTTTCGCGATCCGGCGGAGCTCCGCATCCCCCTTCCCGCGGAGGGAGTGCCCGGTGTGCTCCAGGATCGCGTCAAACATGGTGATCCGTTTCCAGGGAGGGGTGAAATCGATCGTGCCTTCTCCGGCCGCGACCTGCATCCTCCCGTTCAGCGCGCCGGCCACTTCGCTGATGAGCTCCTCGACGAGCGTCATCATCCAGATGTAGTCCCGGTACGGGACATAGAGTTCCATCATCGTGAACTCGGGGTTATGGGAGCGGTCCATCCCCTCGTTTCTGAAATCCTTCGCGATCTCGTACACCCCGTCGTACCCGCCGACGATCAGGCGTTTGAGGTACAGCTCATCGGCAATCCTCAGGTAAAGGTCGATATCGAGAGCGTTATGGTGCGTGACGAAGGGACGCGCGAACGCTCCTCCGTACTGCGGCTGGAGGACGGGCGTTTCCACTTCCAGGAATCCACGGGAGTCGAATATCCGCCGGATCGTTGTGATGATCCTGGCCCTCCGCCTGAAGAGCTCCCTGACCTGCGGGTTGGTGATCAGGTCGACGTACCTCTGCCGGTAGCGAAGCTCCTTGTCGGAAAAAGGGTCGAACACCGTCCTGTTCCCCTCCTCGTCCACCTTCTCCTTCGGCACCGGAAGCGGGCGGAGCGACTTGGCCAGAAGTGCGAGCTTCCGGGCATGGACGGACACCTCCCCCGTCCTCGTGCGGAAGACGAATCCTTCAACACCGACGATATCGCCGATGTCCATCAGACGGAACGAGTCGTAGATTTCTCCCAGATCGTCTCTCTTCAGATACACCTGGATCCGGCCCTGCGAGTCTTCCAGGTGAAAGAACGAAGCCTTCCCCATCCGACGCAGGGACATGATCCGCCCCGCAATTGCGACGTTCCGTTCCGGGTCCCCCTCCCTGAATGTTTCCTTGATCGCGGCCGAAAAGGCGTCCCTCTCGAACCCGTGCGGGTAAGGGTCGATGCCGCGCGCGCGCAGCTCCGCGAGCTCCTCGCGCCGCCGCACCATCAGGTCGTTCAGTTCCCGGGCATCCGATTGCTGGTCCACCGTGCTCTCCGTCGTTGCTGTGTGTGAGTGCGGGAATAATTGTCGTCCATCAACTCGACGCCGGACGGCTCGTCGCCGGTGTGCCGGACTCCTGCTGGCGTCCCGCGCTCATCGCGCCGACATGCGCCGCGAACTCAGGGAATCTCGCGATCACGCGGTCAAAACTCTCCTTGTCGAGCCTGTACAGGTCGCAGTAGGTCACGGCCCGCACCGAGGCGGAGCGGGGACGGTGCTCCAGGAGCGCGATTTCCCCGAAGAAGTCCCCCTCGCGGAGAGTCGCGACGATCGAGCGGCCGTCGGTGCCGATCACCTCGCACTGTCCGCGGCTGATGAAGAACATGTCGGCGCCGGGCTCGCCCGCGTGGAAGACGGTATCCCCGGGGGTGTAGATGACCGGCTGCATGACCAGCGCGATCTCTTTGATCAGCTCCTCCCCGGCCCCCTTGAGGAAGGGGACCTTTGCTATGATGTCCCGCTTCAGGAAGAGGGAAACCTCCACGAGGAGTCCCGGCGGGAGCCCCTGCACGATCGACGTCTCATCGTATCCCAGCCTGTGCTCCCACACATACCCGTAGTAGTCCCTGATCCTGCGCTGCATGGCCGGGGGGATTTCCCTCGACCGCATGAACGCNNACCTGTTCGTTGTTCGCCGGCGTGATATCGCCGTACCCGATCGTCGTGATCGTGGAGATGCACCAGTAGAGGGACCGGAGGTACAGCGTCCACCGGTCGGCCCCCGGGGAGATCCCGCGAAGCGCGAGCCACCCCGTGGCCAGCCAGTGGACGGCGATGGCGAGCCAGTACACGAAGTACACGAGCCGCAGGGCATTCCAGCGGTGCAGGTGCTGCTGCCTCCAGGCACCCATCGCCTTCGCGACCCGGGCAAGCTTGAAGAGACGCAGAACAAGGAGCCAGGAGCACCCGGGGATAAGGTAGAAAGGGATTGCCGCGAGGATATCGGCGAAGAGGAGGAATCTTCCGTACGGGAGGCCCGTTCTTTTCGAATCTTCCGCGTTGACTGCGATGTCCGCGACGAACAGGAGCGTCAGGAGGAGGTCCAGGAGCGCGGCGAGGGGAATCAGGTCGTCGCCGAGCACGATGCGGAGCGGGGCGATGATCGCGCCGATGGTGATAAGCACCAGCATGAGCGCGGCCCAGACCCGCGTGGACAGATGCTGTTCCCCTCCGGGGACATCGTCGCGGCTGAACATATGCGAATGCACCATTCCGGGAGGGCCCCCTCAGAGTCCGACTTTCACTATCGCCCTGCGGAGACGTCCCGTCCCCCCCAGCGGAGCATGCGCGTCGCCGGGAAAAAAGACGGCAAACCCCGATCCCGATACAGAATTCCACGAGAGGGGCCTCCCGCCATACAATTCCACATCCTTCGACGCATCATACGGCCGGCTCACGTTCGTACATTCCCTCACGGGCTTCCAGCCGATCATATCGGTCCCTTCGATCACGAACTGTATGTCGATGTACTTCCGGTGCGCTTCGAGGACCGCACGCTCACTCCCCGTCCCCTCGTCGAGCGCGATCACCAGGTACAACCGGTCTCCTTCGATACGGTGCTTCCCCGTCTCGAGCGAAGGAAGCCCGGCCCCGCCAAGTACCTCGAAGGCCCGGGGGAACAACGGATGAAGCGGGAAATACCGTCGCGCTTCGTCAAGTGTGTCGATGATCAAGGGGAAATCCAGAGCCTCATAGTGTTCACCGGTGGGGGACTACCAGCTTCCGGAAGCTCCGCCCCCTGAGAACCCTCCTCCGCCGCCGGAAAATCCGTCGGAAGAAGAGGAGGATCCGCCCCCCGAAGACCAGGAAGAGCCGCCGCCTGACGACGATCCTCCCGAGGACAGGCCTGCAAAAAAGGGGATCGCGGAGAATCTGCTGTAGACGGACTTCCCCCCCGCGGTCTTTGACGTCCAGAGCCTGAAGAAAGGCACGCCGAGCGCGTAACAGCAGAATGCGATGACGCCTCCGCCGACGCCGAGAATCGCCAGGGGGAACACCAGCCAGAACGGGAGGAGGAACAGGTAGAGGAACCACATCTGCGCGCCGCGGTTGAACAGAACGATCAGCGTGAAGAGGCCGACGACGACCGTGAACATTCCACCCGCCAGGAGTCGTGTTCCGATGTCCGTTGACGCATCCTCCGCGGGGGGGGTGTACGACCCCTCGAGCGATGCGAGTATCGCATCCACGCCGGCGTTCACACCGGCGTCATAATCGCCGTCCCGGAACCGGGGGGCGATGACTTTCCGTATTATGAGCCCGCAGGTAATGTCGGGGAGATTCCCCTCGAGTCCCCGGCCGACCTCGATGCGGACCTTCCTGTCGTCGCGGACCACAAGGAGGAGGACTCCGTTGTCATGCTCCTTCCGTCCGAGCTTCCAGGTTTCGGCAACGCGCATGGAATACGACTCGAGCACTTCCCCGTCGAGCGAAGCGATGGTGAGGACGGCGACCTGGTTCGACGTGGAGTCTTCGTGCTGCTTGAGGAGCGCGGTAAGCCTGCTGACCGTCTCCGCCGAGAGTATGCCGGCGTTGTCGGTGACCCGCCCGCTGAGAAGGGGGACATCCGCATCGCCGCGCGCCGCGGCCGCCATGCACAGAAAAGAGAGACACAGGAGAAGAATCCGGCCGGCGCGGTCCATCACTCTTTCCTTATGCGGAGATTGTCGGAGAGCTGGTCCCTGTCTCCCGCTGCACGCTCCACCCCGCGTCCGGCCAGCAGCGCCCCGCACCGCCGGATCGCCTCGACGAGCCCGTCGGCCGGCTTTCCGGCCCGGATCGCCTCCACCACGAGGCTGATGACGTCATGCCAGTCATCCTGCCGGACCCTGCTGTGGATGCCGGAATCGCCGAGGACGAGNNACTTCTTCGCTGATGAAGGCCTCGGCGGCGCGTTGTTCGACACGGCGGGTGATCAGGTGATGGCCCGCGAACAGCCGCTTCAGCCCGGGGAGGAACCGGACCGCCAGCATGGCCCCGCCGCCGGCGAGCAGAGTTGCCGCCGCTATGCCGGCAGGGTCAAACCTCGTCCAGTCGCCGAACGCGTTCCGGAGGAACGTCATCACAACAAACGCGAGGAACCCGCCGAGAAAACCTCCCCGCCACTCGGCGGTCTCGTAGTGGTCGCTCTGTCCGACGACGAAGGGAACGATCTCCCCCGATGTCACTTTCTCCGCCTCGCGCACCGCCGCGGCGATTTTCTCCTGTTCCGCCTGCGGAAACATGTTCATGAACGCATTCTGCATCCCGGGCTCCTCATTATCGCTGTAATGTACCAAACGGAGGGACAATCTACAAGGTCACGGGGCGGCCTGATGTTCGGCCTGAAGCGCGGGATCTTTGATGCGGGCATAGCTGTAGCAGTCCCTCGGTGTCCCGTCGATGTTGGGAAACACGGCCCACCGGCGGAGCAGTCCCTCCCGGGTCATTCCCGCTTTCTCCAGCACGCGCGCAGAAGCCGGGTTGTCGACTGCGCAAACGGCCCAGAGACGGAAAACGTCGGGCTGCGCATCGGCCCAGGCACAGACACCCCTGACCGCTTCTGTCGTCAGCCCCCGGTTCCAGTACGCACGGCCGAGCAGGTAACTGATGTTGACCATGTACGTGTCAACGCGGGCTTCGATCATTCCGACGAGCGCTCCGCCGTCACGGAGGAGAAGGGACCATGCAAAGGCGTCCCCCCCCTCCCAGTCCGCATGCGTCCCCTCCAGGAACTCTTCCACCTCCCGGAGGCTCCCGAAGGACCGGCGCATCAGGTACCGCGTGACTTCCGGGTCGTGCGCCCAGAGGGCGATGAGGTCCCCGGCATCTCCGCGCAGGGGTTTCCTCAGAATGAGGCGGGGGGTCAGCAGCTCTTCGGGGGCGGAGATCATGATTCAGATCAGCTCCTTCATAAGCTCTTTCCTCGGGTTCGGGATGACGACCCGGTTGACAAGAAGTCCCCGTTCCGCGCAGACCGACGCCGCAGCGTCGACTGCAGCGGTCACCGCGGCGACGTCACCGGTCATCGTCGCAAACGCTTTTCCACCCAGCGCCATGGCGAGGCGTATTTCAAGGAGCGTGACGCGGGCGGTCTTCACCGCGGCGTCCGCCGCTTCGACGAGCGACGCCACGCTGAAGGACTCGACGATGCCCAGCGCCCCCAGCATCTCCGTCCCGGCGGTCCCCGCGATCGCGGGAAAGACGCCCGCGTGCACGTTCGGGATCACGAACGTGTCTATCACCATCCCCGTNNTATTTCCCCGAACAGATGCTCCGGGAGAGCAGGAGCGAGACGTCGGCGACCTTCAGCATCGCATCGGCCACCAGGTAGCCCGCTGCGATGCTGGAGAGTTCGACAAGCCCGATGGCATTCAAGTCAGGCATGCGTGCGGCTCCTTTCCTCCTGTTGTTCGATCACGATCCCGTCCCCCGTCAGCTTCACGACCCCGTCGATGCTTGCGTGGATGTTTGCGCCGCTCCCCTCGCCGGTGTATTCCCCGACCTTCTGGCCCCGGCTGACATGCGCTCCCGTCCGAACGAGCGAACGGGCTGCTGCTCCCGCGCCATGAAAGAGCGGCAGCGTCACCTTTCGCACCGAGAGGGGGATCTCAGCGAACGGGGCGGCAACGTCGTAGCTTTCAATCCCCAGCTTCTTCATCAGACGCCCGACCGGCACGTGCCGCCCGTCGTAGATCGGGTGGACGGTGACAGCCGATTTCCACTGCCAGGTCACACCCCGCGCGCGGGCGTCCGCCTTCGATCCGTCGCACGCCTCCCTCGGATAGAGGTCCTCGGGACAGGCGTACAGCGTGCAGAGCCCGCACGAACAGCAGAGGTCGGCGTACCGGTTCCATACATCTTCGCCGGTGGCGGTGAAACTGAGGCTTCGCATCACCTTGTGAGGCTCGACGTCGTATCCGAGGAGATAACGGGGACAGAGCTCCGTGCAGTAACTGCACTGGTCGCAGGCCGATTTTCCGATCCGGTGCATCGCGGCGGGAGTGAGGCTCGTCCGTGCCACCAGCCGGTGCGTCAGCGGGAGGAGTATGAGTCCGGCGCATGTCTTGGTGACCGGTTGATCGAAGTCGGTGGTCAGCGACCCCATCATCACGCCTCCGGCGAACGCCGCGACATCGCCCCCGGCCGCGGACCCCCCCGCCGCACGGATCAGGTCCCCGAACGGCGTACCGAGAGGGACCTCCAGAGTGACGGCCCTGCGTACCGCACCGGCCACCGTGACGTATTTCGACGTCACCGGGATGCCGTCGGCGGCGCGGGACATGTTCATGAGCGATTCGACGTTCGACACCACGGCCCCCACATTCAGGGGTATCCCCCGGGGGGGAATCAGCCGTCGCGTCGCTTCATAGACGAGTATGTACTCATCGCCCGTCGGATAGAAATCACCGAGGAAGAGGACCTCCACCCCCGCCCCCCGGGCCGCGGCGGAAAGAGGAGCGAGGCGCTCCGCGTATTTTTTCTTGACCCCGATGATCCCCCGCGTCGCCCCGGTCGATTCCATGAGGAGACGGACCCCCCGCACGACCGCCGGCGCCTCCCGCACGAGGAGCTCGAGGTCCTTATGCAGTAGCGGCTCGCATTCCGCGCCGTTGGCGATGACCGTATCGGCCCGGGAGGACGCTTTAATGTGCGCCGGGAAACCGGCGCCGCCGCACCCCACCACTCCCGCCTCCCGTACGAGACCGGGAAATCCGATGCTCATCCCTCCACCTCCTTCACCATCATGACGCGCGTGTACGCAACAACGAAATGCTGCCGCTCGACGTTGCGCTGCGATACGCTCCCGGGTTTCGTCAGCGTGTAGGCGACATCGCACCCTCCTTCCACGGCGCGCGCGAGGAGGGTGAGTATTATCGCTTTCTGCACGCCCCGCCGCCGGAACGACGGGAGCGTGCTCGCGCCGTACAGTGCGGCAACACCTTCGTGCATCGCGAGCGCCCCTCCCCCCACCGGGCGCCCCTCGAGCCACGCAATCAGGCAGACCGAATCAGGGCGATGGAACAGGCTCTTCAGGACCAGCATGTTCTCTTCGGAGACGATGAAGCTCTCGGCAAAACCCTGGGCGACCGTGCGCGCCCAGAGGTCGTCCTCCGAAGGGGTGCACTGCTGAACTCTCAGGGCTGCGTCCGGCGCCGGACGGGCTCCCCCCTCCCGCAGGGGCCTCACGAGCATGTTGCTGAACTCCCTCAGCCGGTACCCGCGCAGGCTGAGCTGCCCGATGATCGACGGATCGGCGAGCGGGCAGAGGTCGATCAGCGTCGGCGAGCCTCTGACCTCGAAGAACGCCTCGAGCTGCTCCATATCCTGCTCCGTGACGGCCCCCTTCATCCCCAGCCCGATCGCCTGTGTCAGCGGCGAGCCGACACCGGTAAAGACCGCGTACCCGCCGCCGACCGGCTCGGCAAGGGAGCCGGCCGCCGGGTGGAGCTGTGCATGAATCTGTGCCGAGAGAAGACTCACCCATGCATCGGTCGATTCGAGCCGGCGCGCCAGGAGGAGGTCGGCGATGAGCGGCGACTTCAGCGAGTCCGGCATTACGGGGAGGTGCGCGGTGGTTGGGCGAATGTGACGGCGTAGCCCCTGGAGGCGAGATCGCGCCGGTGCGCATCGATGAACTCGAGTATCGTCTCGACCGGCACTGCCTGGACGATACCGTATTCGATCTCCGTCCGTTTCAGGACGTACAGATCCCCGGTGTAGGGGACCAGGGGATCATAGTCGGGCATCCCGTCCTCCACCGGCGGGACCAGGACGAAACTGGAACGCCCTGAGACGAGCTTGACGATGCCGACAAGCTCGAAGTTGGGGACTCCATCCCTGATCGCCAGCGCGATCCCGCCGCTGAACCCGGGAGTGAAGACCGCGTCCACAAGAAACGCCCCCCGTTTGTCCTTGTTCGGGCTGCTGACGATCGCCTTGGTGACCATTTTGTGCCCCGTCGGATACCCGAACAGATAGACGAAGGTCCCCCATTCCAGCTCCCTGGCCCGCCCCGCGGGATACATGAAGACGCGGGGACGGGGGAACGGCTCGGATTCGAATGTCTTCCCGAGCAACGCCACATCCTGCTCCCTGTCCATCGCAAGGATCTCCAGCTCCCCCCCCTCCGGGAACACCGCGATGTAATTGGTCTGCTTTTCCTTGAAGCTTATCGTGTGGATGAACCCGGTGGAGCGGCGGTCGGTCCCGATGTGGAACGAGGTGATTGTGTCGGGAAATCCGACGACGTGCGCACAGGTGAGAAGGACCACGCGCCTGTCGCCGGAGGTGATGATCGTCGCGGTGCCGGAGGCCTGGCTGGACGACACCACCGAATGCGTCCGCGGGTTCCTGAGAAGTTCCACCGTGACGTCTTCGGGACGGATCCGTTCCGCGGCATCGAAGGTGTACGTCCGGTAATAGGCGATCGCATTGATCATCTTGACCGATTCGCCGATCTCCTCGAGCTGGGTCGAGCATCCCCGGTACGGGAACTCCGAATCGTATTTTCCGTCCATGAGGGTCGGATAGACCTCCCGGTAGACGGAGCCGCCGCAGGAGAGCGAGAGGAGCGCCGCGGGGAGGAGTATCAGGATGATCAGATGCGGGGTTTTCATGGAATCATCTCGGGATATGACCGGGCGAGCGGCCGGACAGAAGCTCCTCCTCGGTGTATCCTGCCATCTCTTTCAGAGACCTGATCTCGCTCCGGGTGAGACTGCGTGTCCCTCCCCGGGCCAATCCCACTTTTGTGACAGGACCGTAGGCAACCCTGTCCAGTTTCAGGACCTCATATCCGAGGGTCTCGAACATGCGCCTGACCTGGCGGTTCCGCCCTTCGTGGATCGTGATCCCGATCTCCTTCCCCCGCCCCTGCGGGATGAGCTCGACCTCCGCCGGCGCCGTCCGTCCGTCCGGTAGCGCGATCCCCCCCCGGAGGAGGGCAAGATCCGCACGGGCAAGCGCCCGGTCGCATGAGACCTTGTACGATTTCGGGACGTTGAATTTCGGATGCATGAGCCGGTGGGCGAAATTGCCGTCGTTCGTCAGGAGGAGGACGCCGGTCGTGTTCCGGTCGAGCCTTCCCACAGGATAGACGCGTTGCCGGCTGCGCACCATGCTCATGACGGTCGTCCGTCCCCGTTCATCGCTGAGCGTCGTGATGCTGTCTTTCGGCTTGTTGAGGACGAGATAGAGGAGTCCCTCCACCGGAAGCGCCTGCGTTCCTCCGACGAAAACCCTGTCGCGCACCGGATCGACGCGGGTCGCAAGATCCCGGACGACGGCGTGGTTGATCTCGACTTTTCCCAGGAGCACGAGCTCCTCCGCCTTGCGCCGCGATGTGATCCCGCACATGCTGAGGAAGCGGTTGATCCGTATCTGACCCTGCGCGGGCGCCGTGCTCCTGGTCCCTTTCCCCGCGCGATCTCCCTTTGCGGGCTTCATTGTCGTGAGAAATTCCCTTCTGTGATTGCCGGGAGAGCGCGTGAGGTCAGGGGATATCCCCGCCGGCGTTCCCGTCCGCCTCCCCGCCCCCCGTCTCATCTCCTGTTTCTGTCTGGCGCTTCGCTTCAAGCTCCTGCAGCATCTTCTTCTCCACCTCGAACTCCGCCTCCGCCATCAGCTCATCGATCTCCCGGGGCTTGGGCAGTTCCGAAAGGTCGTTGACCCCGAAATGCTTCAGGAATTCCTTCGTGGTGCCGTACAACAGCGGCCGTCCGGGGGTCGCCGCGCGCCCGACGATGGCGACGAGGCTCCGCTGGAGAAGCGTGTGCAGCACGTAGTCGGCGTTGACTCCGCGTATTGTCTCGATCTCCGGCTTCGTCACCGGCTGCTTGTACGCGATCACCGCGAGCGTCTCGAGCGCGGAGAGCGAGAGCTTCCGTTTCGATTTCTCCCTGAGCATCCTGCCGAGCCAGGGCGCGAACCCGGGCTTCGTGGCGAACTGGTACCCCCCGGCGACCTTGACGATGCGCACCGCGCGCCCGGTGCGCTCGTAGTCGCGGTTGAGATCATCGATGGACCCGAGGACGTCGTCGGGGGTGACGGCTGCGGGCTTCTCCACTTCCCCGGGATCGCCGAAGATGTCGATGACCTGCCGCACCGTCAGCGGTTCATCCGTGGCAAACAGGAGCGCCTCGATGATCTCCCTGGTTCCGGGGCTGTGCTCCGGGGCGCTCTCTCCAGGTTCCTCCGTGCTCATGCCGCCGCCAGTCTGATCGCAATGTCATCCCCGGCCGCGGCGGCCGCGAGGGCGATGACCTTGTTCTTCGTCAGCTCCAGCAGTGCGATCACGGTGACGATGATCCGTACCTTCTCCGTCATGTGGGAGACCAGCGTGAGGAGCGTCGTCGCCCCGCGGACGCGGAGGAAGTCCAGGACAAAGCTCATCTGCTCATCCACCGAGACGTTCGAGAGCGCCACTTCGTGCACCACTTTCCGGGGCATGTGGTCCATCGCGCTCCTGAATGCCGCGATGAGGTTGAAAAGCGAAACATCGGCCAGCGTTTCATCCTCTCCCGGGGCGGGCTCTTCGTGCACGTCCGCCGCGAAGAATCTCCTGTAGTACACTCTCCGTTGCTCCTCTTCGAGGGTCCCCATCTGCTGCGAGAGCTCTTTGAACTTCTTGTATTCGATGAGGCGGCGTACGAGCTCCGCCCGCGGGTCCTCCTCCTCCTCCGCATTCTCGTCCCGCGGCAGAAGCATCCGCACCTTGATCTGCATCAGCGTCGCCGCCATCACGATGAAGTCCCCGGCGATCTCCAGGTCGAGACGGGCCATGACGTGGAGATAATCGAGGAACTCGCGCGTGATCCTCGAGATCGGGATGTCTTCGATCTCGAGCTCGTCCCGCTTGATGAAGAACAGGAGGAGATCGAGCGGGCCTTCGAATTCGCTGAGCTTGACCCTGTACATTGGCGTTCTCTCCGGATCAGCCCATGTTCATCGCACGGTGGACTTCGGCCATCGTACTGCGCGCCCTCGCGCGGCCTCTTTCCTCGCCGTCAGCGAGTATTTCCATCACCTCGGCCGGGCGCGATGCGTAGTGCGCCCGCCGCTCGCGGAAGGGGGCGAGCCCGTCGGCGATGACGCCGGCGATAGTGGTCTTGCATTCCACGCAGCCGAGCGCCCCGCTCCTGCATCCCGCACCGGTCTCCGCCGAGCCCTCCGGGTTGAATTTCTGGTGATAGCGGTACACGAGGCATACTTCGGGACGTCCCGGATCGTTCCTGCGGANNTCCGGCTCCGGAAATACCGGACCGTACTGGTTGTTGAACCGCCGTGCGATCTCCCGGGCTATCTCGACGTGCGGCACCTGGTCCTCGCCGACGGGGACAAGGTCCCCCTTGTACAGCAGTATGTCGGCCGCCTGGAGGACGGGGTACCCCAGGTGACCGTAGCTCACGTTTTCGATATTCAGGTCGCGCACCTGCTCTTTCACCGCGGGGTTCCGCTCGAGCCGCGCCGCTGTGATCAGCATCGACAGGATCAGGTGCAGCTCGGTATGCTCCTTGATCTGCGACTGGCGGAAGACCGGGCTCCGTACGGGGTCCACCCCTGCACCGAGCCAGTCGAGGAGCATGTCGATCGAATTGCTCCCGATGCGCGAGGAGTCCGGATCCGTTGTCAGCGCGTGATAGTCGGCGATCAGGTGATAATTGTCGTACTTCCCCTGGAGTCCGACCCAGCTCTCCAGGGCCCCGACGAGGTGCCCGAGGTGGAGCTTGCCGGTAGGACGCATGCCGCTGAGGATCGTCTGCCTTGGGCTCAAAAGAATTCCCCCCTGGAAGAATGGAGACGGAAGAGAGGCCCGGTGAAGGGGCTCAGTGGAGAAAGAGGTAGGGTTTCCACCGCTCGTCGAGCGAGCCCATGACATGCCGGATGAATGTGACGTGATTCGGGCGCATCGGCTTCCGCCGGAGGAGCATCGATGTCTCGTCCGGCGTCCGGTCGCCTTTCCTGTTGTTGCACTGCACGCATGCACAGACGAGGTTCTCCCACGTGTCCTCTCCCCCGCGCGAGAGAGGGAGCACGTGGTCTATCGTCAGGGAGAGGTCGGACCGGCCGCAGTACTGGCAGCGGTGCCCGTCACGCCTGAGGATATTCTTTCGGGAGAGAATGATCTTCTTGAAGGGAACCCGGACGTACATCGAGAGGCGGACAATACTCGGAAACGGCATGCTCGCGGAGACGGACCGGATCCGGTTTCCCGCGTGCGCCTCGATAAGCTCGGCCTTTCCCAGGTACAGGAGGACGATCGCCTTCTTTGCGTTGATGACGCTCATGGGCTCATAGCTCTGATTGAGGATCAGAACTTTGGCATTCAGCCTCCCGGCGGCACCCTGTGCGTGGACCTGCGCGCTGAAGTCTCTCTTACCTCCTTGCTGTCGGGAAAGATGAACGGTTCGCCGTTGGAACATCGTGAAGAAAATATACCGCACGTGGGCTACATTGTCAAGCGGAGGGCCCGCTGCTCTGAAGCGGGCCCGAACGTCCCGGCGCCTGCGGCGCCACGGGCGCCGTTTTCAGGCGGGACCCGATCTTCTGCCGCTCTGTGGCGGGACCAAAAATGGAACCGCCCCGCACGGGGGGGCGGGGCAGTGTCCTTCGGGGAACCAGGCGTGCGCTATTTCTGAATCTGCAATGCCACGAACGATGTCCCCCTCTCGGTCCGCAACCTCAGCAGGACGGAGTCGCCGGGTTTGCGGCCGTCGACGATTTTTTTCAGATCGGCGGGTGAATTCACCTGCTTCCTGTCCGCTTCGACGATCACCATGTTCTTCCCGATGGCCCGGTTGAATGCCTCGCCGTACGGCCTGACGTCTGCAACGATCACACCCCTGTCCACCTCAAGCTCCTTTTTTTCGTCCGCCGTCATCGAGCGGACGCTCAGGCCGAGATTGTCGAACTTCACGATCCGGGGGGATTCGACGGAGCTCTCTTCATCTTCTTTCACGGGCTCGGACGTGTTGACAACCTCCTTATCCTCTTCCCGCGCCTTCAGGGTGACCGTCTTCTCGGTCACCGACCCCTCCCTGTAAATCTTCACGACGACCCTGTCCCCTGGATGGTGCGTGGCGATGTAGCTCTGGAGCTCGTTCCCTGCGTTCACTCCCTTCCCGTCCACGGAGAGGATGACGTCCCCCTCCTTTAACCCGGCGGCTTCCCCGGCTCCCCCCTTGACGGTGCTCTGGATGAGGACACCTTTCGCCTCTTTCATTCCGAGCGCGCTGGCCATCGTCTGGTCAACCGCACTGATCTTGACGCCGATGTACCCCCGGCGGACCTTCCCCTCCTTGATGAGGTCGGCGGCGACCGTCTTAAGGATATTTACAGGGACCGCGAAGCCGTACCCCTGGTAGCGTGCGTTCGTGGTCGCAATCGCGGTGTTGATCCCGATCAGCTCGCCGCTCAGGTTGACGAGCGCCCCCCCGCTGTTCCCCGGGTTGATCGCCGCATCCGTCTGAATGAAATCCTCGATGCTGTAGTCGTTGTCCCGTATGATATTGATGCTCCGCCCTTTGGCGCTGATGATCCCCGCGGTGACCGTGGAGGTGAGTCCGAGCGGGTTGCCGATCGCCAGCGCCCACTCACCGACCTGCACGTTGTCCGAGTTCCCGAGGGCTGCGGCGGGGAGGTCCTTGGCATCGATCTTGACAACCGCGAGGTCCGTCGAGGGGTCGGTCCCGATCAGTTTCGCTTTGTAGCGTAATTTGTCGTTCATCACCACCTCGATGCCGTCCTTGTCGGCGTCATCGACGACGTGATTGTTCGTCACGATATACCCGTCGGCGGTGATGATCACCCCCGACCCCATACCCTGTTCCGGCTGAGGTTCCTGCTGCTTGAAGTCGGGGCCGAAGAAGTGGAAGAAATCGTGGGGCATGTTCTTGTCCGCCTTCTTCCCGGAGGTCGTCACGGTGATGGCGACGACGGACGGGGTGACAGCTTTCGCGACGGCAACGAAATTGTCGCTTATCGCCTTCAGGCCCGGACTCTGGACGGTGACGGGCGTCGGACCCCCCAGCTTGACCTCGCCCCCGCTCCGGGCGAAGGAGAGATCCACCCCGCCGCTGAAATTCGATACCAGGATGGCACCAAAGAGTATGCCGACGGTCACCAGCACAAGCGATGTCAGAACTGTTTTCTTCATGAAGCGATTCTCCTGTTGTGTTTTGGATATTCCCGCGGGGCGCGCTCCCTCCCGGAGGGATATCACAGTATTGATGAGAACACCGCTTCCGACCGGAGAGTTCTCAGTCCTTCCACATGACCGAGAAGGAACCGGCGGAGCACCCCTGCGATCTCCCCCCGCACCCGGGGGTCAAGCACCATGCGCGTGGCGGACGCGGGGTCACCCGTTTCCTGAAGCCGCTGCAGTACGGCAAGTGCGGACGGCGAAAGGACCTCGAGTCCCAGGCCCTTCCCGGAGCACTCCGGGCAGAGTATCCCGTTCGCAGTCATGTGCACGCCGATCCCTCCCGGCGGGCGATCCACCGCCTTCCTGCAATTGGCGCAGATGCGCATATCGGGTCTGAACCCGATGATCCCGAGCAGGTGCAGTTCAAAGTAGTATAACGCATTTCCGGGCTGTTTTGTTGCACCGTTGACCGCGTCGAGGGTCGAGGAGAGAAGGTCGAAGAGCCGGTGGTTGGCCTCCTCGGGCGGGGTGACGGCGTCTGTAAGCTCGACGGCGGCCATGGCGGCGGCCATCCTGTCGAGGTCCGTTGTCAGCCCTGGGAACGACCGGGCAATATCGCACTGCGTCAGGAGCTGGAGGTCGCGGGACTCCTTCATATAAAAGAGGACCCCCACCTGGTTCATCGGCTGGAGAGCCCCCCCCAACCGGCTTCTCCCGTCACGCGCCCCCTTCGCGATGACGGAGATTTTCCCGATCTCCTTCGTATACAATGTGGCGATGCGGCTCGTCTCGCGGTATTTCATCGTCCGGAGAACGATCGCTTCAGACTTCACGATCACGGCAACCCCCCCCCGGTCGCGCTCAACGGGCGGAGAACTCCGGCGAGAGATTGAGTGAACGGCGGGCGCACTATCCCCCGTTCGGTGATGATCGCGCTCACGAGCGAGGCCGGGGTGACATCGAACGCCGGAGCGTACACTTTCACCCCGCGTGCGGCGATTCTCCTCCCCCCGAAATGCGTCACTTCGGTCTCTCCCCGCTCTTCGATGGGTATGTGCTCCCCGTCAGGCAATGCCGCATCGATTGTCGATGTCGGCGCTGCAACNNTCCCCGTTGGCGGCGATACGGTCGGCCCCCACGATGACCGCCTGGACATCCCCGCGGCGCAGGACGCTGGCGGCGGTGCTGTCGGTGATGAGGATTGTTTCGACCCCCAGGTTCACGAGTTCCCACGCCGTGAGCCGCGCCCCCTGGAGGAGCGGCCGCGTCTCATCGACGAACACACGGAGGACGTTTCCCCGCCGCGCGGCCTCTGCAACGACTGCAAGCGCCGTCCCCGCCCCCGCGGTCGCCAGTGCCCCCGCATTGCAGTGTGTCAGAAGCGAGGAGCGGGGCGCTATGAGTCCGGCGCCGAGCTCCCCGATGATCCTGCATGACTCAACGTCCTCGTGCTGGATGGCGAGGGCCTCGGCCGAGAGGCGCTCGAGTATCGCCGGTACGGACGCCTCCCCTGAGCCACGCGCCGCCGCTTCCATCCGGTGCAGGGCTGCAAAGAGGTTCACGGCGGTCGGGCGGGTGGCTGAGAGGTCGCGCACGGCGGATCCGAGGACTGCATGAAGTTCCGGGGAGGTGGAGCAGTGTGATCCACGGACGGCGAGAAGGACGGCGAATGCCGCCGCGACGCCGATCAGGGGAGCGCCGCGGATTTTCAGGCTCCGGATTGCCTCGCAGACTACCTGGTAGTCGGCGGTCTCCACCATGACTTCTTCCGCGGGGAGGCGGGTCTGGTCGATGAACCGGAGTTTTCCATCGGCCCACTCGAGCGTCGTCATCGCCGGTCAGTCTTCGTCGAAGCGCGAGAGTTCGCGGAATTGACGGAACCGGTCCTGGATCTGAAGGTAGGTGAGATCAGCGAGCCCCTCGACGCCGAATTTCTCGACCGAAAACGAAGCGAGCGTGCTCCCGTAGATCACGGCACGTTTGAGGTTTTCCTCCGACATGTCGTCCGTACGCGCCAGCCATCCGACGAAGCCGCCCGCAAATGAATCGCCCGCCCCGGTCGGATCGAATATATTCTCCATGGGGTAGGCAGGTGCGGAGAACACCATCTGCTCGGTCAGCAGAAGCGCCCCGTGCTCCCCCTTCTTGATGATCACGACGCTGGGGCCCATGCGCCGGATCACCCGCCCCGCCTTGATGAGGTTCGGTTCATGCGAAAGGAGGCGCGCTTCGGAATCGTTCAGTATGAGCGCGTTAATCGACTTCAGTGTTTCCTTCAGTTCGGCGTTTTTCTTTTCGATCCAGTAGTTCATTGTGTCGCAGACGATCAACCTCGGCTTCTCGATCTGGTCCAGAACACGCCGTTGCAGCACGGGGTCGATATTCCCCAGGCAGACGACGCGGCTCCGCCGGTACGTATCGGGGATCTTCGGATCGAATCGCTCGAACACGTTCAGCTCGGTAAGGAGCGTATCACGTTCGTTGAGGTCGTAGTGATACCGGCCCGACCAGCGGAATGTCTTCCCGTCCGCCACCACCTCGAGTCCTTCCAGGTCCACTTTCCGTTCCTCAAGGAACGAGAGACCGCTCTTGGGGAAGTCCCCCCCCACCACGCCCACAACTCTGATCGGGCTCACGAAATAACTTGCCGCCGCAGCGATGTATGTGGCGGAACCGCCCACGGCGTCTTTTACCGATCCGAAAGGCGTTTCTATTGAATCAAGAGCGAGGGAACCGACAACGAGGACACTCACATGCGTCTCCGGAACGATATGGGGCGTCGGATGAGAGGAATACCTGTAAGTGTACGGAATATGGGGATGATCCGCAAGGAGGGAGGAGTCTACGCAGGAAATTCGAGGAGCCTCCCGGCTTCCTCCCCCCCGAGTATGTACTGGTGGACGATGTCCAGACACTCCCTCTGACCGGGCCAGACCAGGCGCCGCCGTGCCTCGGCGTATGGAAGCCATTCGAACATGGAATGTTCCGGAGAAAGAGATATCTGGAACCCGTTCTCCAGCTGTGCGGCGAAAAGGACCACAAGGTTGACGGCGTCCCTGTGCGGGTCATAGAACAGGTTCACGCCGGGGACGACCCAGAACCGCACGGGGCCAGACCCGGTTTCCTCCAGAAGCTCCCGGAGTGCGGCTTCATGCGCCTTCTCCCCCGGCTCGACGCGCCCGGACACAAATTGCCAGGTGCCCGGGTAGAGAGGATCATCCGGGGCACGGCGGATGAGGAGGTANNCCGGACAGAGCCGCGATCTCCCCCCGGGTCAGTTCCCGCACCCGGCCTTCCTTCAAATTGCCGAGAGCGACGGAGCCGATCGCCAGACGGTGAAGGCGGACGACCGGGTTGCCGATCGTTTCGAACATGCGCCTGACCTGCCTGTTTTTCCCTTCCGTGATCACGACGCGGCACGCCCGCGCGTCGTCCGGGTCGATGATCACATCCGCGGGACGGCAACGGACACCGACGGTGAGGTGGATCCCTTCGCGCAGGGCCGCCGCGCCTGAAGCACCCAGCGGTTTCTCGAGATAGACACTGTACGTCTTGGAGACTTTTGCCGCGGGACCGGTCACACGCTCACCGAAGTTCGTGTCGTTCGTGAACAGAAGGAGCCCGGTCGAGTCCAGATCCAGTCGCCCCACCGGAAAAACCCACGGGAGCCCCTCCGGAAGCAGATCGTACACCGTCCCCCGTCCCCTTTCGTCGACGCGTGTGGTCACGACGCCGGGCGGCTTGTGCATGGCGATGTACACCCGGGGGATCCGGGGGAGCGGTTTCCCTCCGAACGTGACGGCGTCCCGTACGGGATCAACCCACATCCCGGGAGCGGTGACAGTCGCCCCGTTCACCCCCACATCCCCCCGGAGTATCAACAGGCGCGCTTCGGCACGGGACGCGATCCCGTATTTCGAGAGGGCACGCGCCAGCGTCACGCGCCGCCGCGGGGTTTTCCCGCGCAGGGGCCTCACCGGTTTCCTCATGACAGGAACCTCAGCAGCAGGAACCCCGCAGCCACGAGGAGAAGCAGAACGATTGAAAGTGCGGGGAGATGGCGCTCGATCACGCGCCGGATCGACGGACCTCCCAGGGAGAGGACCGCCGCAAGCAGATAAAACCGGAGGGCCCTTCCCATCATCGCTCCGCCGAGGAGCGTGAGAGGCCCGAGTGTACGGTGAAATCCGGCGGCGATTGTGAACACGCTGAACGGAATCGAAGTAAACCCGGCAAGCAGGAGCGTCCCGAGCGCGTTCTCACGGTACAGGAGGAGCACATGGTCGAATGCGCGCGCGACTCCGAGCAGTGCGATGATCTTCTCCCCGAAATTCTCGAAAAGGGTCGCGCCGATCGCGTATCCGATCATCGCTCCTGTGACCGAACCGGCGATGCAGACCGAGGCAATGATAAACGCCCGGCCCGGGCGAGCCAGGACAAGGGGGATCAGGAGAAGATCCGGGGGGACGGGGATCGTCGACGCTTCAACGAGCGCCACGGCGAAAAGCGCCGGAAGTGCCAGGGGATGCTGCGCGAGAGACGCCAGCCTGGTCCTGAGCGCCTGGAGGCGTGAGGCGAGCATGGGCTTGGACCTGTCAGGGCTGTGCGGAAAAAGTGACGGCGCGGCGGATCGACATCGCAGTCGCTTCCGCCCCCATCTCCGCGACGAGATCGATATCGGCCTCCACCTTCCCCGATGCGAGGCAGAAAACGGTGTCCCCGTCGTACGAGGTGTGCGCCGGCCTCACGGCGCGGGCCATCCCATCGTGCGCGCGCGTCGCGACCCGATTCGCATCGACTTTCGAGAGTGCACCGTTCGTCATCAGGGCGACGAGAACGGTGTTCGAGGAAGAGCGCTGCATCCTCCCCGCCGGTGTCCGGAGCGGATCCTCTGCGCTGCGCCACGCCCCCCGTTCGTCGCGGGCTCCCGCAAGTACGCCCCCTGCATCGTCGAGTATATCACCGAGCGCGTTGACGACCGAAGCGGCACATACTATGAGCCCGTCTTTCTCAATCGAGGAGAGACCGAACCCCCCGGGCATGGAGAATCCGGGCCCGGCCCATTTCCCCACCGTGGCTCCGGCTCCGGCACCGACACGTCCCTCTTCAATCCCGGTCCCCGACGCGGCGCGTGCGGCCGAGTAGCCGGAATCGGCGGTAGGCCTGACCGACGCAGACCCCACGTTGAGGTCGAAGACGACTGCCGCCGGCACGATCGGCACGATCCCCCACGGCGTCCGGTACCCGGTCCCGCGCTCTTCGAGGAAGCGCATGACGCCGTCGGCGGCGGCCAGGCCGAACGCGCTCCCTCCGCTGAGGAGAATGGCGTGGACTTCCTCCATTTTTTTCCCGCTTTCCAGGAGAGCCGTCTCGCGTGTGCCCGGTGAGCCCCCCCGCACATCGCATCCCCCCAGCGTACGCCCGGGACAGAGTATGACCGTACACCCGGTCCGCGCGGAGGTGTCCGTCCAGTGTCCGATCAAGAAGCCCTCCGGCATCATCGGCAGGCGTTTGTGTGAGGATTCATTCATGGGACCGGCGGTGGGCGGAGAGGAGTATGCCGCACGCCACCCCGACGTTGAGGGACTCCGCGGCACCGTACCGCCGGATCGCAATGCGGGCGTCAGCCGCACGGGAGAGGTCTTCCGATACACCGTGCGCCTCGTTGCCGAAGATAATGAGGGAGCGCTCCGGAAAGCGCACATCGGCGTCGAACAAATCGGCCGACGGATCAGTGACGTACACCGTATAACCCTGCTCCTTCGCCTGGAGGGCCGACAGGGGAAGATCGAGTCCCGTAACGACAGGGACATGGAATATCCCCCCCATCGTCGCCCGGACGACTTTGGGGTTGTAGAGGTCGACGCTCGTCCGGCCGAGGAGTATCCCCCCGGCCCCGAACCAGTCGCACGTGCGGACGATCGACCCGAGGTTCCCGGGGTCGGCTATCCCGTCAAGGCCCACGAGCAATGCCGGTATGGTGATCCGGCGGATCACTTCCCCGGCACTTTCGTTCCTCCTCCGCACGATGGCGAGCACCCCCTGGGCATTCACGGTGTCCGCAAACTGCGAAAGTTCACGGGGGGTCACCTGCCGGCAACTGGTCCCCCGGGCGCGAAGGAGCCCCACGAGGTGTTCCCCTCCGGGGGACGCTTCGAACGCGGCGGTGGCAAAGGCCTCGGGTATATCAAACGCCGACTCTGCGGCGTCACGCACAAGCCGGAGCCCTTCAACGACAAACAGGTCCAGTTCATCCCGGACCTTCTTCTGCGACAGAGCGCGGATCTCGCGGATCCTGTTTCTCGTGAGGGGCATTTCCTATTCCGCGTATTCTCCCCAGACCCCGCGCAGGGTGTCGGAGATCTCGCCGACGGTGGCATAGCATTCCACCGACCTGAGTATATGCGGCATGAGGTTGTCGTGCCCGGCGGCTGCGTTCCTGACGGCATCGAGCGCGGAGGCCACATCGGGCACCGAGCGGCCTCCCTTCACCGCGTGAAGCCTCCCGATCTGACGTGCGGCCGCGGATTCGTCGATCCGGAGAAGCTCGGGCTGCGGGGGCGCCTTCGTTTCGAAAGCGTTGAGTCCGACAATTGACTTTTCCTTCTCCTCGATCGCCCGCTGGTAGCGATATGCACTCTCCGTAATGCGTGTCTGGTAGAATTTCTGCTCTATGGCACTTACCGCCCCTCCCAGGTCATCGATGCTCTGTATGATTCTCCGGGCCTCCGACTCGAGCCGATCGGTGAGCGCCTCCACGGCATACGACCCTCCGAGTGGATCGACGGTATCCGCGACGCCTGATTCGAATGCGATAACCTGCTGTGTTCTCAGAGCCAGGATCGCCGAATCCTCCGTGGGGAGTGCGAGCGCCTCATCGCGGCTGTTCGTGTGGAGCGACTGGCATCCCCCGAGCACCGCAGCCAGAGCCTGCAGAGTTACGCGCACCACGTTGTTTTCGATCTGCTGGGCGGTCAGCGTGGCCCCCCCGGTCTGCGCGTGGAACCGGAGCTTCATGGTCTCGGCCGACTTCGCGCCGAAGCGTTCCTTCATGATCCGTGCCCAGAGCCTCCGGGCCGCCCGGAACTTTGCGACCTCTTCGAGAAAATTGTTGTGGGCGTTGAAAAAGAATGAGAGTTGAGCCCCGAACCCGTCGACGTCCAGCCCCGCCTCCAGGGCGGCCTGGACATAGGCGATGCCGTTTGCAAGCGTGAAACCGAGTTCTTCGGCCGCGGTGGCTCCCGCTTCCCTGATGTGGTACCCGCTGATCGATATGGTGTTCCAGCGGGGGATCTCCACGCTGCACCAGCGGAAAATGTCCGTCACCAGCCTCATGGAGGGGGCGGGGGGATAGATATGCGTTCCGCGGGAGACGTACTCCTTCAGTATGTCGTTCTGCACCGTCCCGGAGATCTTCTTCATGTCCGCCCCCTGGCTCCGGGCGATGGCGACGTACATCGAGAGGAGTATCGCCGCGGTCGCGTTGATCGTCATTGACGTGGTCACCCCTTCCAGGGGTATCCCCCTGAAAAGGACTTCCATGTCCGCCAGCGTGTCGACCGCCACCCCCACTTTCCCCACCTCCCCCTGCGCCAGCTCATGGTCTGAATCGTATCCGAGCTGGGTCGGGAGATCGAACGCCACCGAGAGTCCGGTGGTGCCGTTTCGGAGCAGATGGAGGTACCGGAGGTTCGATTCCTCGGCCGTTCCGAACCCGGCATACTGCCGCATCGTCCAGAACCTCCCCCGGTACATTGTGGGATAGGGCCCGCGCGTAAAGGGATATTCGCCGGGAGAGCCGATCTCGCGGCTGTAGTCCCGTTCCACCGGAGCATACGCCCGCTCGAACACGATCCCCGAATCGGATGTGAATTTCTCCTTCCGTTCACGATGCTCTCCGCCGGGCGGCTTCACTTCCTGTGCTTCCCCTCCATTCGTTGACGTTGGCCTATAATAATCAGATCGGATCCGAGAATCAAGGAATCTTCAGCGCCAGGGGATTTCCCGGACGCTCCTGCCGTCCGTCGCAAGAACGATCGCCCCCTCCCTGTCGGTACGCAGGACGCGCGCGCCCGCGGCGCCGAGACGCCCGAGGAGCGAAGGCGAAGGATGCCCGAACCTGTTGTGGAGGCCGACGGAGACAAGCGCGACGGCAGGACGGACCGCATCGAGAAATTCCTGCGACGTCCCGCTGTCGCTCCCGTGATGTGCAACTTTCAGAACGGTCGAGCCGAGAAAACTCCCGAACGAGCGGATGAGACCGGTCTCCGAGTCCCTCTCCGCGTCTCCCGTGAACAGGAATGAGACATGGCCGTAGACCAGCTTGAAGACGATCGATGCGTTGTTGGACGAAGCGCGGCGGGAGGATTGCGCTGCCGCGGTTCTCCTGGGGCCCGGCCACAGGACGTAGACCCTGGCACACTCGAGGGCGCCGAGCCTCTCTCCCCTGCATGCCAGTGAAAGCGGAGACCCGCGCGCGAGCGCGGCCGCATGGTACGACGCATAGACAGCAGTCTGCCCCCCGGCGTCGCTCTCGATCACCCGCCGGACAGGGAAGCTCCGTATGATGGAGGCCGCCCCTCCGCAATGGTCCGCATCCGGGTGTGTGATGAGGAGCATATCGAGAGAGCCGATCCCCTTCCGCCTCAGGAAGGGGGCGACGATTTTCTTCCCCGCGTCCCCCGTGAGGGTGAGCGGGCCGGTATCCACGAGGAGCGTCTCCCCTCCGGGGAATTCGACGAGGATGGCGTCCCCCTGGCCGACATCGATCATGCTCACCCGGAGGACCCCCCGTGAAGGGTCCGGGCCGGCCGGGAGAAACACCAGTGTATTCAGTCCCGCGAGGAAAAGGGCGAGGAACCGCGCCGCCATCCTCCGGTCTCTCCAGTGCGTTGCAAGACCGATCGCTCCATACCACGGGATCGCCTCCCACAGCCCGAAACGGCTTGTCTCCAGGGAGGCGAAGGGGAGCGAGGCGCTGAACTCGGAGAACCGGATCGTCCAGTGGAGGAGAAGTCCGCCCGCCGCGGCATACGAGGCGCCCAGGACCGGGAGGACAAGATCCGCCCCGAGTGCGAGCGTCCCGAGTATCATGCCGGCCCCGGTCGCCGGGACGACCGCGATGTTCGTCAGCACCCCGACGAGCGAGACACGCCCGAAACATGCGGCGGTGACAGGAAGCGTTCCCAGCGAAACGATCACAGAAAGGAGGATTGACCGGAGTATCCATCGGAAGGATCGGAGGATGTGCCCCCGATCTCCCGGACCTGCGATCAGCCCCCGGGGGGAGGGCATAAAACANNAGGGCCATGATCGTTCCCCGCACGACCGGGGGATGCGCCAGAGCGAGGGCCATATAGAAGAGGAGTGCCGGGGCCGCGATGAACGGGCATATCCGCCGGGGGACACGGAAGAGGGTAAGCCCGGCCATCAGCATTCCGGCGACGACAAGCACCCTGTACCCGGAGACCGCAAGCACGTGCGCGACGCCGGCATCGATGAACGCTTCCTTCGTCTCCCCGGAAATTCCGGACCTCTCCCCGAGCAGGAGGTCCTTGAGAAACTCCCCCTCTTCCCCCGGAAGGATCTCCCCGACGCGGCGAAGGATCGAGGCTCTGACCGGGTACACGCATGTCCGCAGGAACCACGCACCGCCGGTGGAATCCCGTATCACGATCCCGCCGAATCCGTCCACGGAGAGGACCGCCGCAATCCCCATGCTCTCGTAATACCTGCGGAGGCTGAATTCCCCCGGATTCCGTTCGGCGGGGGGCGCAGAAATTGACCCCCGCAACATGAGTGTCATGCCGTATGCCACCGGGCGTACGCCCGGCTCCATCTTCGGGCGGCGGACGGTCACGGCAATGCGGATGTGGAGGGAAGTCCCCCGGCCGCCGGCATAACATGAATCAGAGAGGATCACAAATGCGAGGCGGCCCTTCCCCTCCTCAGGGGGGGTTGCCACGGTCCCTGTGACGAGTACTGTCTTCTCGAACGGCGGATCGGGGAGCGACGGGGGAGCCGGTGCGTCGATGGCGAATTTGAGCGCACCGCAGGAGAGGATGAGGAACCCGGCAATGATCGAGAGCGGTGCCCCGTGACATACGGCGCTCCCTGCCGAAGCGATCGTCAGGAGCCAGAGCGCTGCACAGAGGTAGACCCATGCGTGCGGGGGGAAGCGGGCGTGCGCACCGATGAATATCCCCGCGGCAAAAAAGAGGGCGAGTCTGAATGCGGGGGCAGGAAGGAGTGCATGTTCCTGCGGGGAGGGGACAGGCGTCATCAGGTTTTGCTCCCTGTGACATGCCCCCGGGCATGATCTTTCTTACAGCGCGCCGCCGATATAACCCAGCAGCACAGGGGTTACAGCGGTGAGGCCGGCGTCCGCGTCGAAACGCCTCGCACATGACGCCGCTCCCGCACCGTACAACACCAGCGGCACGGGGTTGCAGGTATGTGTCTTCGTCGTCAGGTCCTCGATGTTCCCATGGTCGCTTGTGATCAGGAGAAGCGTCCCGTCCGCGTCGAGTGAATCGAGGATCCCGCCGAGCATCGCATCGAACGTCTCGAGGACATTGACCGCTTCGCGGGGGTCCATCGCATGCCCGGCGAAGTCGGTCTTCCAGTATTCGAAGAGGACGAAGTCGTGTTCCCGGGAGAGCACCGAGAGGCGTTTCCCCGCCTCCGCCGGCGGGATCACCGCGATGTCCGGATATCCGAGCGCGAGCCATCCCGCGTTGGTGATATCGGCGGAGACCGCCCTGCCGCGTGCAAGGTCTTCGGCGCGGAGGAGCGGGAGCCCGGACGTCGTCGCCGAAAGCGTTGTCACCGTCATCCGCGCCCGGTGAGAGCCGAGGTAGTCAAAGAATCGCTGCGGGAACGCGTTGGCAAAGAGGGGGGATTTTCCTCCCTCGCGGAGCCGGCGGAATATGTTCCGCTCCGCGATGACCGGTTTCAGCGTCGAATACGGGTGCGGTCCGAAATGTTTCCCCGCGACGGCCGCCCCGTTCACTCCGGTGAAGAGGGACGTCTGCCCGGTCCCGCTCTGGGGAAACCCGGGGACCCCCAGTGTGGCATCCAGGGGGAGCACCGTGGCCGCCCCCGAACTTATCCGGCTCCGTGCCAGCGACGGGAGCTCTCCGCCGAACAGGGAGCGGAGCACCGGCATCCGGGCTGCGAAGAGAGGGTTGACCGACGGATCCTCCACGCCAAGACCCACACCGTCCAGGAAAAGCATCAGAACCCGCCCCACGCACTCCCCCCTTCAGCAGGTCACTTAAATGAAGCGGTACGCGACGCGATGTACTTTGCCCATCCTTTTTCGATCGTCGAGTATTCATCGCCGAACGCCTTCTTGAAGACCCTGTCCACCGAGGTCGTTCCATCAAAGTCATGGAAGAGCCTGAATGAACGCTTCTCCCCGTATCTCTGCACAAAGTACGTCATCGTGCCCGAGAGGATGTAGTGCACATCATCCCGCTGAGGTGGACTGGGGTATTCCTGTATGTCCTGGTTGAGGTCGGAAAACGAGGTAAGCCTCGCCCCCAGCGGAGGTGTCATGCCGGCCGTCTCGCCGGAATAATAGGAAGCGAACGACTCGACAAGCCACCGGGGACAGCCCTTCTGTCCGCTCCCCTCGAGAAATGCGAGCGCAATTTCGTAGGCGATCGACTTCTCAAAGAGCTTCCTCTGCTTCATCGCGGAGACCGGCTGGAGGTGCAGCGTCCCGCGCTGGTAATATGCAGTCCGCCACGGCCTCTTGAGCGCCGTCTCTTCGAGGAATTTGCCCACCGACTCGTAGATGCGCACATCGATCCTGGCCTTCGGTTCCATGCCGAGATCGGCCGCAAGCGACCGGTACTCCGTTTGCAGATAGTCCATCACCTTGCGTGCGTCCTCCAGCGGAACACCCCGCTGGTACTTCACTTCGAAGTGCGCGCTGCTGAGTGTTCCGAACGTGTCCTGCGCGAACAGGCCGCGCGGCACGAGTGATGCGGCGAGGAGAAGGGCGATCCCCGCGTGGCGTGCACGAGTCAGCATGGTCATGTCGATTCGCTCCTAGGCTGGTTGTGGATTGGACATTCGATCAGGACCGTGACCGGGCCGTCGTTAACGATCCTCACGCTCATCATCGCCCGGAACTCTCCGCTCACGACTTTTCCCTCTCCCAGTATCTCCTTCATCCTCCCGAGGAATACCCCGTACAACGGGGCGGCCTCTTCAGGAGGAGCGGCCTCGCCGAATCCGGGGCGGTTCCCCTTCCGCGTGTCGGCATACAGCGTAAACTGTGAGACCACAAGCGCGCTCCCCCCTGCCTGAGCGAGGCTCAGGTTCATTTTTCCGCCGTCATCTTCCATCACGCGGAGTCCCGCGCATTTCTCCGCGAGCGAGAGCGCATCCTCCCGGGTGTCACCCTTCCGCACGCCGACAAGTATGACGTACCCCTTGCCGATCCTGGCCGTTTCTTCACCGGCAATCGAGACGGCCCCTTCGCTGACACGCTGGAGAAGGGCCCTCACGGCTGCGGCCCCGTCCCGGGGGCGAATCCCCGGAGGATACGGCCGATTCCGGCAAAGTCTCTCCGCACTCCGACGCCGGTCAAACCGGACTCACGGGCGATTATCTCGGCGGCATCCGCCTGCCCGTAGCCGATCTCCAGAAACATCCCCCCGCCCGGGCGGAGGAGTCCGGGGGCGAGACCGGCGATTCTCCGGATGAACCGGAACCCGTCGGCCCCGTCGGTCGTGGCGAGCCGCGGTTCAAAGTCCCTCACCTCCGGCTCCAGGAGATCGAATTCCGCTCCGGGAACGTACGGGGGATTCGACACCACCGCGTCGAACGTGCGTCCGCCGATCGACCCGTCAAACCTCGCGGAGAAAACGTCCACGTTGAGGAACTCCACGTTCCCCGGACCGTGCCGAGCACAGTTGCGGCGGGCCACGTCGAGCGCATCGCTGCTCTTTTCCAGCGATGTGACGTGCGCACCGGGGAGGAATTTCCCCAGCGCCACCGCAATATTCCCCGAGCCTGTTCCGATCTCGAGAACGCTCCCCCCGGCGCGCCCGGAACTTCTAAGCCACCGGAGCGCCTCTTCCACCAGATTTTCGGTCTCCGGTCTCGGGATGAGGACTGCGGGAGTGACCTCGAACAGGAGCCCCATGAATTCCGTCTCCCCCAGTATATACTGGACCGGTTCGTGCGTCAACCGGCGCAGGAGCAGTTTTTTGAAAAGTGCGAGCTCGGGCGCCGCCAGCGGCCTGTCAAACTGCAGGTACAGGCCGAGCCGGGGGAGACGCAGGGCATGTGCCAGCAGCAGTTCCGCGTTGAGCCGGGATTCCCCGTATGACCGCTCCCGCAGATATCGCTCCGCCCACTCCAGAAGCGGCAGGACCGTCCAGTCCCTCCGCGGGGCATCCCCGTTGGCGGGCACCGGCGCCGTCATGCACGATCCAATATATCACCGTCAGTACGGAAATGCAACGAGCCGGCCCTCCTGCTGCTCATGCGGGCCCCTCCTGCACCATGAGTGTCCGCGGTTCGCGGACGTTCCGGACGAGGTAGGTGATCCCCGCCACCGAAGCCAGCCCGCCGATGAGGAAGACGGCCGGGAGGCCGAACCACTCGCTCAGTATGCCGCCGATCAGCCCTGAGAGGTAAAACGGGGCGAGGAGGGTGTTCATGAGTCCGACGTACGTCGACCGCTTCCGTGTCGGCCCGTACTCGATCGACATGTTGTACCGCGCCATGATCTCGGTCCCAAGGTTGATGCCGAGGAAGAGGTATACGAGACGGAACCAGGCGAGCGTGGGAGCCGCGAGCGCGGTGATGCTCGCCACGAGGAGGCTCACCGATGCGACAAGGAGCGAGGTCTTGTTCCCGTACCTGTCCGCGAGGAAGCCGGTAACGAGCGAGCTGACCACCTGGATCGCGACCATGATGAGCGTGAATTCACCTATCGACGATTCATCGGCATTAAACCTCTCCAGCGCGTAGATTGTGAAAAAACTCACCGGCATCGTCGCAACCGTGAGTATCGCGCAGGCGGTTATGAACCTTCTGAAGGGGGGGTTGGACTTCAGCACGCCGGGAAGCTCCTTCAGAAATGCGAAAAACGGGCGCCGGGGCAAGAAGCTGCTCGGCTCGGTTTCCTCCAGCCCCGAGAGCGTGGCAAGGGAGGCCATCTGAAGCACGAACGCCGCAAAGAACGCGATCGCGTACGATGCGGGGAATGCGAACCTCGCGAGTATCCAGGTGAGGAAGAGTCCGCCGACGAACGCGCACCCGCCCCCCACGGAATTACGGAAGCCAACGAGGCGGCCCCGCATCCTGGGACGCGTCAGCTTCGCAAAAAGGTCAAACCACCCGGGTGTGGCAACCCCGACGACCACCTGCATCGCCGTATAGAGAAACAGGAAAAGCCAGAGGGCGACAGAAGGCCGGTCGCTCCCGAAGAGGAGTATGGCAAACGCCATGACGAGAACGAACAGCCTGTGCGTGGCACCGAACCCCAGCGCCCACGGCTTCTTCCAGGGGATCGTTTCGACATAACGCGCGGCAAAGATCTGGGGGATGAACAGTCCCACATACACAAGCACCCCCAGGGCTCCGACGGCGACATTACTCCCACCGAGCCTGTTGACAAGCGCCGGCAGGACGGTCTGCGGATTGATGAAGGCAGCCGAGGCCACAGCCAGCGCCCCTTCGACGGTGTTCAGGAGAAAATTCTTCCGTTCCGCATGGGATGCGCCCGGGACCAGGTTCCACAGGTCTCTCACTGCGCGGGGCCCCCGCTTTCCCGGGACGCGTCGTACACGACCTCCCCCGCGATAATGGTCTTCTCCACGCGCGTTGTCAGTATCTTCGGAGGATCGATATTCATGATGTCCTGAGTAAGTACAACCATGTCCGCCCATTTTCCGGGCTCGAGGGTCCCCTTTTCTCTCTCCTGGAACCCCGCGAAGGCCCCCCAGATCGTGTATGATCTGAGCGCCTCCCCGCGCGTCATCCGCTCTCCCGGGTTCCACCCCTCCTCCGGAAGCCCGCTCTGATCCTGCCGGGTGACGGCGGCATAGAAACCCCACAGCGGGTTCGGACTCTCGACGGGAAAATCCGACCCACCGGGAATAATACTCCCCTGACGAAGGAGCGATCTCCACGCATACGCCCCCTTGATCCGTTCGGGGCCCAGTCTCCGGATTGCCCAGGGCATGTCCGATGTGCAATGGGACGCCTGCATCACCGGGATCACCCCCAGCGCGTTGAACCGGGGAATATCCGCGCCCGAAAGCACCTGCGCGTGCTCGATCCGGAAACGCACGTCCCGCCCCTTCGCGCCCCGCAGCGTCATCGCCTCATCGTACACATCAAGGACGAACGCATTGGCCCTGTCGCCGATGGCATGCGTGCAAATCTGAAAACCCGCGTCGAGCGCCTGTTCCGCCGCTGCCAGCAATTCCGCCCGCGAGGTCAGCGTGAGCCCCCTGTTCCCCGGATCGTCCGAATAAGGTTCGATCAGCGCCGCCCCCCGCGATCCGAGCGCGCCGTCGGCATAGAATTTCACCCCCCGGACGGCCAGCCTTCCCCCCTCGCCGTCCCTCAGGGGACCCGATTTCCGGAAGCTTTCCCATGTCCCGGCCGAGGAGCCCGCAAGTGCGACATACACCCGGAACGGAAACCGGCCGGCGGCGATGAGATTCCTGTAGATCGCCACGCCACCCGAATCAACCCCCATGTCATGAACTTCGGTCAGGCCGCAGGCGACACAGGCGCTGACGGCCCTCTTTACCGCCTCTGTCCTTTCTTCCACCGAGGGGGGCGGGATCACCCTCTGGACGAGATCCACGGCGTTGTCGACGAACACGCCGGTGAGATTCCCGGACCGGTCGCGGAGGATCCTTCCCCCGGGAGGATCCGGGGTCTTCTCATCGACCCCCGCAATCTCCAGGGCCTTGCTGTTGACCCACACGGCATGCCCGTCGACGCGCGTGAGGAACACAGGGACCGAAGGGGACACCCGGTCGAGTGACGCCCGCGCGGGGAATCCCCTTCCGGGCCAGCGGTTTTGATCCCATCCCCGCCCGCGGATCCATCCTCCCCTGACGGTGTCGCGCAGGGCTACCGCCACGCGCCCGGCGGCTTCCTCCTCGGAGAGCGTCCCCGAAAGATCAAGGTTCATCAGGGCCGCACCGAGCCCTTCCATGTGCGCATGTGAATCGATAAAGCCGGGATAGACCGGCTTCCCCCCCAGGTCAATTGTCTTTTCGGCGCGGAAGGAAGAGCGGATCTCGCGGTCCGACCCCACCGCGACGATCCTGTCCCCCCGGATTGCCAGCGCCGAGGCGACCGGTCTGTTTTCGTCGAGCGTATAGATGACACCGTTCAGAAGAATCATGGATGCTTCACCGGACCTGGAGAGGAGGGAGTAGAAGAGAACACCGGCCACGATCACGAGGCCCGACACCGCAACCGTTTTCTTCATCGACATCACCTGTGAGGGGAGCGGAGCATTCGATGCAAAAGAGGGACGCAATATAGACATCCGGTCGCTGAAATTCCAGCCGCGTTGCAACTCAGCGGGGCGTTCCCTACGTTGCAGGTCACCTCAGGGAGAAGAGACGCCATGATCAACACACGCCGCCGCCACCCCGTCCCCGCCCGGGAGTTCCGCCGGTTCCTTTCGATCATCCGGAAGCTGCGGAAGGAATGCCCCTGGGACAGGAAGCAGACGCACCGCTCACTGCGGGAGAGCCTTCTCGAAGAGACATACGAAGTGCTCGACGCGGTGGACCGGCGTGACACGGCGGACCTGTCACAGGAGCTCGGCGATCTGATGCTCCACATCGCCATGCATGCCACGATCGCGGAAGAGTCGGGCGAATTCACGTTCGCCCGGGTCCTCACCGGGATCACCGACAAACTGGTGCGGCGTCATCCGCACGTCTTCGGCGTCGCGCGTGCGGCGGGGGTCCGCGATGTTCTGAAAAACTGGGAACAGCTCAAGCTGGGCGAGGGACGGCGCTCGGTGCTCGAGGGGATCCCCCGCGCACTCCCCGCCATAGAGCGGGCGATGAAGGTCCAGCGCCGCGCCGCAGCCGTCGGGTTCGACTGGAAGAAAACGAAGGACGTCCTGGAAAAGGTCGCGGAGGAGGCGAAGGAGGTGCGCGCGGCACGGGGGAGGCGACGCCGGGAGGAAGAGTTCGGCGACCTCCTGTTCGCACTTGTCAACTACGCCCGGTTCACCGGCGTGAACCCGGAGCGCGCACTGCGGGGGACCGTGGAGAGATTCACGCGCCGTTTCCAGTACATCGAGAGGAGTCTGGAGGCGCGCGGGATCAGGACCGGAGACGCCTCGCTCCGCACAATGGACGCACTCTGGGAGGAAGCCAAGAAAAAATGGCGCCTGCGGCGCCACGAATGAGAGACCTCAGAGCTCTTCTCCCTCACGCCCCGGCCGGTTCGCATGCCTGTCGTACGCGTCAATAATATCCTTCACGAGCCGGTGGCGGACGACGTCGTTCCTGTCGAAGTACACAAACGAGATCCCCGCCACGTCGCGGAGCACTTCCTGGACCTGTACGAGACCGGAGGTCGTCTTTTTCGGCAGATCGATCTGGGTGACATCCCCTGTCACTATCGCGCGTGAATTGGGACCGAGCCGGGTGAGGAACATCTTCATCTGCATCGCCGAGGCGTTCTGGGCCTCGTCGAGTATGACGTAGGCGTTGTTCAGCGTCCGGCCGCGCATGTAGGCGAGCGGCGCGATCTCGATGATCCGTTTTTCAATGTAGCCCCGGAGCTTCTCGGCCGGGAGCATGTCGTCGAGGGCGTCGTACAGGGGGCGGAGGAACGGATCGACTTTTTCTTTGAGATCGCCGGGCAGGAATCCGAGACTTTCCCCCGCCTCCACCGCGGGGCGGGTCAGGACGATCTTGGTGATCTCGTTGTTCTTGAGCGCCGCGACGGCGAGTGCGACCGCCATGTAGGTTTTGCCGGTGCCTGCAGGACCGATGGCGAAGACGATGTCATTCTTCCGGACTTCGCGGACATAGGCGCGCCCCCCCGGGGTCTTGGCCCGGATCATCTGGTTTCTGGTGGACAATACCAGCGAATCCAGCTCGTCGGCGCTGAGCGAGGAGGCCACTCCCCGCGGGAGCGCCGGTTCGCCGTTGGCGGTCACGAGATCGATGACGGTCTCCACGTCGTTGGCCGTCAGCGATCCGTTCCTCGTCAGGAGAAACATCAGCTCTTTGAACACGCGCTCCAGCTGGTCCACTTCCTGGGGGTCCCCGCGAAGGGTGATCGCGTCCCCGCGGACGATCACCGTGGAGTCAAACCTCTTTTCGATGATCTGCAGGTTCGCGTCATTCAACCCCAGCAACGCAAGGGCGTCAACACCTTCGATCCGCATCTTCTTTTCGGTCACACCCGGCTTCCTCCTATATCCGGAACACACAACCCCCTCCCCTGTGCGAGACAGGAAAGGGGGTTGTGTTCTGCGCGCATCCCACTCTGCCGGGAAGCGCCTTCATTGTCCGGTGACGTCCGCCACTACTTGTCTGATTTCCCCGCGTAGTACTTCTTCGCGGCCGACTTTTCCTCGGCGTTCAGCTCTTTCCCCTGGGGAATTTTCAGCTTCTGTCCCTGATGGATGACATCGGGATCCTTGATCTGATCCCTGTTTCCCTGCCAGATCTTGGGCCAGAGCCACGCGTTGTCGTAAATATCCTTTTTCTTGGAGATGTTCCAGAGGCAGTCACGGTCCTTCGCCCAGGTGCCGACAGTGTACACTTTCACCTGGTTGCCCAGCGTGGCCTGCAGGCTCTTGACCTTGTCGTTGAGGGCGGTCAGGCGGTCCCAGAACTCGGGGATGAGGGAGAGCTTGTTCTCCCAGAGCCCCTTCACGGTCCCGGCCAGCGCATCGACGTCGCCGCTGCGCGCAACAAGATCGGCGTCGGATAGGCGGGAGAGCTCGTTCGCCTTGTTCTCCGCAGATTCGATTTCGGCGCGGTACGCTTCGGCCTTGGAAGCGTCGGAGCCGACGAGGGCATAGAGGGCGTCCATGCACTTCTGGTAGTCCGCGTCGAGCTGGGTGGACTGCGCGTTCAATCCCGTCACATCATCGCTGAGCCCCTTCGACTTTGCGCTCAGGTCATTCCGCATCGTCGTGTACTTGGTGATTTCCGCCTGCCACTGATCCTTCGTCATCTTCTCCTGTGCCACCGCGGCTCCCAGGGCGAAGAAGAGAAGCGCGGCAAGCACGACATATATTGATTTCAGTTTCATGGGGTGAGACTCCTGGTCGTTGTTCGTGCGTTTACTTTGCCAGCCGCTGCTTCACGATCGCTTGATCGTCGTTGCACTTTTTCAGCTTCGCGTTTTTCTCCGCGATCTGCTTGTCAAGAGCGCTCTTCTGATCCTCCTTGGACGCCACGTCCTTCTGCAGCGCCGAGACTTCCTCCTTGAGGTCGTTCAGTTGCTTCAGCTGTGCATCGTCAGGACTTGACGAGCAACCGAACAAAACGAACGATCCCGCAAAGAGGATGGCCAACGCCTGCGCGGTGACCGTCCTGTTGAGCTTTTGCATTGGAACCCCTCCTGAGTTTGATGGGTGAAAAGGGAAAACTGACCGATCGGCGGTATGTGACATGGGTTACAATAAAAGGAAAAAAGTCCGTCTTGTCAATAGACCAATGGGATGACTCGCATAAAACGGCGCGAATCCGGGGCCCGGGGGGATCCGTCTCAGATGAGCAGCCCCCGCTCGGCAAGGCTCACGTAAGCGTTTCCACCGACGATAAGATGATCATGCAGCGGTATCCCCAGGATCTTCCCTGCCTCGGCGAGCTGGCGCGTGATCGCGATGTCTTCCCCGCTCGGCTCGGGGTTCCCGCTCGGATGGTTGTGAACGACAAGCACCGCGGCACCGACGTGGTCGATCGCCGCCTTGAACACCTCGCGCGGGTGCACCAGGCTCGCGTTGAGCGTCCCGCGCGACAGCTCGACGGTGGCCAGGACCCCGTTTTGCGTGTCGAGCACCAGGACTGCGAACACTTCGTGCGTCAGATCACGCAGGCGGGGGATGACCAGACGCGCGGCGTCTTCCGGCGTCCTGAGGGGCGTTCGTTTTCCTCCGCTGTCCGCCTGCAGGCGGCGACCGAGCTCGAAGGCGGCGAGTATGCCGAGGGCCTTCGCCTCACCGATCCCTTCCACGCGCATCAGCTCAAGTGCATTGCGGCGCGCCAGTCCGGCAAGTCCCCTCCCGCCGTCGAGAACGCCGCACGCCAGATCGAGCGCATTCCGTCCCCTGCTCCCCGTCCGGATCAGGATCGCAAGGAGTTCGGCGTCGCTCATCGTCTGCGCGCCGCTGCGCAGGAGCTTCTCCCGCGGACGTTCCCCTGCCGGCCAGTCGCGGATCGCGCCGCGCGGCGCCACCCGCTCTTTGACGTGATCAGCGCTTCCCGTCCCCTTCATGTCTCTCCCCCTCCTCCCCCGAGCCGGCGTTCACTTCTGCCACCTCCCGGATCTCATCCTGCTCGTACCGGAGCACTGTCAGGGCGCTGTTGACACGGTCGGGACCGAGGGCGATCCGGGAATGGAAGCCCCGGTAATCGCGGAGTCCCGTCAGGGCTTTCTCCAGTGCCTCGCGCGTCGAGGCGCCGTCGCCGATCAGGCGGAGAATCATGTCGGCCGTGTCATAGCCGAAGAGCGTGTTCTTCGTCGGCTTCTTCCTGAAGCGGGCCGCGAAGCTGTCGGCGAACGATGCGTACGCTCCCCCCGCGGTGTCGATGAACGTGTCCGACTCGAACACGACGCCGTCCGCGTATCGCCGGTTCGCGTTGAGCTCGGCAAAGCTGTTCCACTCCCCCGAACCGAGGACCTGCGTCTGGAAATGAAAATAGACGACCTGCGACGAGACGATGCCGATCTCCTCGGCGCCGCTTATCGGCGCATAGATCGCATCGATGCTCTCTACAGGGTACTCGAGACTGTCCACCCTCGATTCGTCGTACACGACAGGGATCTCCATCGAATCCAGGAGCGCACGCGCCCTGGGGCCCAGGAGCTGACGCGCGCTGATGACGCTCGACCTGTTCATCAGCGAGTCTATCCTTTTCAGCGGGACGCCGAGGCCGGCGAACTTCATGAGCGTGGCCTGCCTGACCTTGCCGCCAAATGAGAGTTTCGCATCGGCCCCGTCCAGCATTCCGGCGCGCCTGATTGAGGCGAGCTGGGGCTTCAGATCGGACGTTCCGCGCTGGTACCACTGCGTGCTCAGGACGCGCGCCCCGAGCCTGGCCGCCTCCCGGAGAAAGGCATCGGCGAGGAATTTCGCATAGGTATCAGAGGGAGCGAGAACGGCCAGTGTGCGGAATCCGCGCTGTTGCACCGCATAGCGGGCCATGGCGCGTCCGCGCACGTCGTAATCAGGGTTTGCCTGGAACACGTACTTTCCCGTCGCCGCGATCCCGTTCGCGTTCGCCGTCGGGGTCACAAGCGGGAGACCGCGCGCATTGGCAACCGCCGCCGCGGAGGTTACTTCCGGCGAAAACACGGGACCGAGTATCCCCACCACATCCCTGTCGTCGGCGAGTTCCCGGGCAGCGCCGGTGGCAAGGGAGGGATCCCGTTCTGTATCCCTGGTCTCAAGCGTCACCGTGACGCGGCGCGCGGAATCGAGACCGTACCTTTCGACCGCAAACTGCACTCCCTCGTAGACCTCGTTCCCGACGTCTCTGACGGGCGACGGTTCCCCATGTTTCATGAGAGGAAGGAGCACGCCCAGCTTCACGTTGCTCCTGGCGATGATGCGGGCCCGGAGTTCCGCGGCCCGCTCCCCGAAGCGGTTTTCCGGGTACCGCCCCGCAAGAGAATCGAGCGCAACGACGGAGGCGACGATGTTTCCGGCGGACGCCTCCCGCTGTGCGATCTTGAGCCAGAGGTACGATCGTTCGGCGGGCGTCACCGCCTGGGTCAAAAACCTCCTGAGCGGAGCCGGCCCGAGTCGCGCGTCAACAGTGGAGTCCATCGCCGCTTCGATCCTCCGGGCGAGCAGCGGGGGGGAGGAAGGCTTCAGCGCACGGGCCGCGGCCAGGAGGATCTCCATCGCCTCCTCGGGACGTTCGATTTTCGCGTAGATCAGGCCGAGCGTGAGCTGGGCGTCGGGGACGTAGCTGCTCACGGGGTAGCGCGAGAGGAATGCCTTCAGCGTCTTCGCGGCATCAAGGTTCTCCCCCAGCCGGTAGAGGGCCTTCCCCTTCATGACGTACGCAGCAGTGACGCGGTGTCCCGCGGGGAATTCCGTGATGCACCTGTCGAACCCGACGAGAGCCTCCCGGGTGAACCCGGAATCGTAGCGCGCGACGGCAGCCCTGAACGCCGCCTCGTTCTTTTGCGAGAATTCCAGCCGGACCTGGCCCGCGGCAGGGAGACTGGCGATGAGCAACCCGGTGAAGAACGTCACGGAACGAAGTGAAAGAATCATAGGTTCGCGCATTCAGAAGTCCCTCCGGAGGGTCATCAGCCCGACGCCCGTCGAACCGGCAAAGACTATCGCCGACAGAATTCCAACGGCGAGGATCGGGAGCACCAGCCAGCCCGGGGATGTGGTCCCCCGGATGATCAGATTCTCAAAATACCGGTTCAGGGGGACAACAAGCAAGGCTACAACAGCTCCCAGATACGCCATCCCGGCGAGGAACGTCAGGGATGCTCCCTGAGACGAAGCGATGCGTATGGGGTTTTTCTCGCGGAATGTCGCAAAATAGGATCCTGCGCCGAGATTGAGTGAGGTGAGTCCGAGTGCGACAAACGCCGTGCAGAGTGATCCGACAAATATGAGGACGGGAGAATCCCGGAGCATCGAGGTCGAAGCCACCGAGAGGATCTCCGCGGTTGTCGCGATCAGGAGAAACGATCCGGTGAATTTCTGCCAGTAGAGCTTCCGGAGGCTCACCGGAGCGGAGCGGATACACCAGAAAGCGTCCCCTTCGAGGCTCAGCGCGGGAAAAACGAACCTGAGGGATATCGATGCAATGAGAAACCCGTCAAACAGGAAGACCACGAGATAAGAAATCGTCTGGAGAAACGGCTGTGTCAGCTTCAATTGGAGAGAGCTGATCGAGACCAGGAAAACCATGAGGAGAACGATCATCAGCACGAGGTGGAGCCACTGGCTCGGTTCACGGAAAAAAACCCAGAAATCCCGCCGGATGACCACGTCGGCGGGGCGCGGGAGCATCCCTTCGCGTCCGAACTCCATGAACCGGAGATGGAGGAACCCGGGACTGCCGGACCCGGAGGACCGCGATTCCGATGCGTTGACCCAGCTCTTATAGTAGTAGGTGCGCGCAACGACCCACGCCGTCACGAGGAGCGCCGCGAGAATATAAAAGAGAGTCAGGAGGTGCCAGCTCGCACGGGCAGGCTCCCCCCCGACGGTCCAGTACAGGAACTCCGANNTTGACCGCCGAGAAATAAAGATAGACCGCGGAGAGGTAGACGATCATGATTCCGGCCAGGAGCCACCGGATGCCGATGCGTGAGGCAACCCGGATGAGGATCATGAGCACGATGACGGCAAGTACCCCCGCCGTCAGCATGAACGGGAGGAGCACGGCTGCAAATGTAAAGAAATAGAACCATGGGGACATCCCGAAATACGACCCGTACCCCAGGAGGAGGGCCAGTCCGAGCAGGAGGAGCGTGCTGGAGCTGTAGAAGAAATTGTCGATGAACTTGACGGCAAATATCGTGACATGCGGCACCGGGAGGCCCATGAGGAACGTCACCTCTTCCGACTTGTACAGCGTCGCATAGCAGACAATCATGTTGCCGAGGTTGACGGTGATGAAAAACACGTAGAGGAGCATCGAGAGGAATCTGTGGAAGAGGAAGAGGCCGATGTGCGCCTGCTGAAGCAGGTATCCTGTCGCGGCGCGGGAGAGGAGGAACACGCCGAGCGCCACGCCGCCGAATATCAGGACCGATGAGAGGTTCTTCAAGACGCTTTGCAGGCGGAAGTCCGTGACGTTCTTGATGAACGCGCCGGCTTTGACGTTCAGGATGAGAATGAACTGTGGCATCCGCCGTTATTTCGTTAATTCCAGGAACATGGTCTCAAGCTGGCCGTTGGACCTCCGCGCCCCGCCCCGGGATTCTTCGTAGATGATCCGTCCCTGTTTGATGATCGCGATCCTGTCGCAGAGCTCCTCCACGATCTCCAGGAGGTGCGTCGACATGAATATCGTCAGCCCCTGGGTGGTCCTCTGTTTGAGCGTGTCCTTCACCAATCGCGAGCTTCGCGGATCAAGGCCGACAAGCGGTTCATCGATGATGAGCACGCCCGGATCGTGAATCATCGCGGCGGAAAGGACAATCCGCTGTCGCATTCCCTGTGAATACTCTTCCCCCCTCTTGTCGATGAAATCGCCGAGCTCGAACATCTCGATGTACTCGCCGATCCTCTCCTTCACGACGGCCACGCGCATGCTGAAGATGCCGCCGATGAAATACAGGAACTCGCGCCCGGTCAGCTTCTCGTACATGAACGGCTGGTCAGGGACGTACCCGAGTGAGCGTTTCGCGGGAACCGGGTCGCGATGGACGTCAAAACCGTTGATCAGGCAGGAACCGGACGTCGGAGAGTAGAGGCCGGTGATCATCTTGATTGTCGTCGTCTTCCCCGCCCCGTTTGGACCCAGGAATCCGAAGAACTCTCCTTTGCCGATGGACAGGTCCAGGTTGTCGACAGCCACGAAAGAACCGAACTTCTTTGTGACATTGCGGATCTCGACCGTCGGGCTCACGCTTCTCCGTGATGAATGTGGACGCAGCCAGTCAATAAGTCCAATAATTGCCTAAATATCAATTTTCATTCGCGTCTTCCTGAGGAGTGCGCGGTGCGAGCGGATGAGGGCGCGCGCCGTCCGGAGGCCATACGGATTGAAACGCCACATGTCGATGAACAGCTGTTCCGAGTCGCGGAGCGCTGTCCGGACAATCAGCCTCAGGTGGCCGTAGGACGCGGTCGACCAGGCCCTCTCCGGGATCGCCGCCCCCTCGAGGAGACGGCCGACATACTGCGTGAGAAGAAGCGTCTCCGCCATCAGACGGTCGTGCGCGGCCGGCGTCATGACGTGGAGACGTACACCGTGCGATCGCGCCAGCGAACGGATCCTCCCCATCCATCGCGCCCCGTTCCGTGAAGGTGAGACGACAACCCGCTGTCCCCTGAGCGATCCCGTGTCGCTGTCCGGGCCGAACAGAGGATGCATCCCGACGATCGACACCGAGGGAGGGAGCACCTCTTTCATCCAGTCGAGGGGCATCACCTTCACCGAGCAGACGTCGATGACGAGCCCCCCGGGAGGAACAAGCGTCCGTATCGAGCGGAGCACCCCCCGAAGCTCCGAGATGGGAACCGCCAGGACCACCACCGGTTGCGAGGCGGCTTCTGCAAGAGTGGCGCGGTGTATCCCCCTCCGGGCGCTGATGCGGACGCGCGGATCATGCACATACACCTCGGCCTGGCGCGCGCAGTAGCGCGCCGCAAGCCTGCCGAAGCGGCCGTAACCGATCAGGCCGACTCCCCCCTTCATCTCCCGACGATCCCTTTCTGCGAGGCCCGCGCCAGTCCGAAGACATCAAGGAATATCCTTTCGATCATCTTCTCATCGAGGCCGAGATCGCGCGCGCCCGCGCGCTGTGTCCGCAGGACGCTCTTTTCACGCTTCCGGTCACGAACGAGTTTCCCCCGCCGCCGTTTGATCGCGCCGATCTGCCGCACGAGTCCCTGGCGTTCGGCCAGCAGCAGGAGCATATTCCGGTCGATCAGGTCTATCGTGTCGCGTAAATTCTGCTGCAGGCTCCTGGAAGCAAGGAGCCTCTGCCGCATAAGATGATCGATGATCGTCAGCGCAACCATGGATTCCGCTACGGGGACCACCCGGGGGCAGATGCACGGATCGTGCCTCCCCTCCACCGATATTGTCGCGGGTTTCCCTCCAAGGGTGACCGTTTCCTGCTTTTTCCGGATGGAAGAGGGAGGTTTGACCGCGATCCGGACGACGATGTCTTCTCCGTTGGAAATCCCCCCTGCGATCCCCCCTGCGTTGTTCGTGCGCGTCCGTACGCGCCCGGTCTTCCTGTCGAGGTACATCGGGTCGTTGTTCCTGCTCCCCCGGAGCCGTGCAGAGGCAAAACCGTTCCCCACCTCAAACCCCTTGATCGCACCGATGGACATGAGCGCCTTCGCGAGGTCCGCCTCCAGCTTGTCGAACACCGGGTCCCCCAGTCCCGCCGGGGGGTTCCTGACGACCACTTCGACGATTCCCCCGACCGAGTCTCCTTCTTTCTTCATCTTCAGTATGAGATTCTCCATCTTCCTGGCGGCAGCCGGGTCGGGGGTGCGGAGGGGATTTTTCTCGATCTGGTCCCTCACGAATCTCTTCGCCCTGATCCCCCCCGCCTCGAGCGTGTAAGCAAAGACGTCGATCCCGCGCGAGGCCAGGAGCTTCTTCGCGAAGGCGCCCGCGGCCACTCTCGCCGCAGTCTCCCTCCCCGACGACCGCCCTCCACCCCGGTAGTCGTTGACACCGAATTTCGCGAGGTAGGTGTAACCGGCGTGCCCCGGCCTGAACATGTCCTTGATCTTCTCGTACGCCTGTGGCTTCTGATCCCTGTTCCATATCAGCATGCAGACGGGTGTCCCGGTGGTCTTCCCCTCGAAGACTCCGCTGAGTATCTCCACCCTGTCGGCTTCCGAGCGCGACGTCGTGACCGCACTCTGCCCCGGACGTCTCCGGTCGAGCTCGTGCTGTATGAAGTCCATGTCGATCGGAAGCCCGGGACGCACGCCGTCGATGACAGCACCGATTGCGCGGCCGTGGCTCTCGCCGAATGTCGTGATGCGAACGTACGAGCCGAATGTGTTTCCTGCCATGGGTTATCGTCCTGAGTGATTGCTCATTTCCAACAACTGTTCCAGTTCTTCCCAGAACGCGGGGAATGATTTCCGGACGCACCCGGGGTCATCTATCTTCACACCGGGGACACGGAGGCCGATGAGGGCGAAACTCATCGCGAGCCGGTGGTCGTCAAGCGTCCCCAGCAGCGCCCCGTGCAGGCTCGACTGCCTGACACGCATGACGTCCCCCTCGACTCCGACCTCCGCTCCGAGCTTCGTGAGCTCCCCGGCCAGCCCCTCGAGCCTGTTCGATTCCTTGTAACGGAGCTGCCCCACCCCCCGGATCGTTGTCTCCCCGTCGGCGAAAAGCGCAACGGCGACAAGCGCGGGGACGGCGTCAGGCATCCCGTTCATCGTGACGTCGATCCCCCGGAGGGTCCCATACCGGGAGACGAGCGTCCCTCCGTCCCTCACCTCCACGCGGCATCCCATCATCCCGAGGATCGCCGGAAACCCGGCGTCGGGTTGGTGCGACGAAGGGAGGACTCCGGGGACGAAAACGTCTCCCCCGACAATCGCCGCAGCGGCGAACGGATATGTGGCGCCGGAAGCATCGCCTTCCACCGCGAACACCGCGGGACTGTACCGGAGCGGCGCATCGACCGTGTAGCGCTCCCCTGCCTCACTCCGCACCCGGACTCCGAACTTCTCCATGACATCAAGTGTGAGGCGCACGTAGTGCCCGGAGACAACCGTACCGGACGCCCTGAGCGTGCAAACGGTCCCGGCGTACGGGGCGACCATCAGGAGCGAAGAGAGGAACTGGGAGCTCCTGTCGCTCCTGACGGCGATCTCACCCCCCGGCAGCCCCGTCCCCGTGACTTCGAATCGTGTCGACTGCGGATCGTGCGTCACCGGCACACCCATCGCCCTGAGCGCATCAAGGATGTCGTCATTCGGACGCTCTGCCATCCTCTCGCTTGTCTCGATCACGGTTGTCCCGGAGGCAAGGACTCCGAGAGAGAGAAGGAACCGGAGTGTCGTCCCTGCGTTTCCCGACGGGACCGGGAATTTCGGCGCGTGGAGGACGCCTCCTCTCCCCTCAACTTCAAGGGCGGACTCCCTCCGGCGCACGAGTATGCCGAGCTGGTTGAGACCGTTCGCCAGGAGTGCGGTGTCGTCGCTCTCGGAAGCATTCGTGAGCAGGGAGTATCCCTCCGCGAGTGACGCGCACACGAGAGCCCTGTTGGTGAGGCTTTTGGAGCCGGGGACGCGCATCCGGCCGGCGAGGGGACCCGATATTCTCGCTTCCCGGATCATTGACCGGAGATCTCGTAATCGACGACCATTTTCCCGGACTGGACCAGTCGAAGAAACCCGACGACATTCACATGCTCCGGATGCCGCTGGTATGTTTCCAGCGCGGAGGCCGAGGCGAACGTCCCGTTCAGCGCCAGATCGAACGACGCCGGCCCCTGCGTGCTGTCGATGCCCACCTCCAGCGAGAGTATCTCGGGAATCTTCCCCGGGAGATCCTCGAGCATGGCTTTCGCCTTCCGGAGATTCTCCGCTCTTGGCGTCCCCCCCGCGTGACCCAGGAATTTCCAACACACGATGTGCCTGATCATTATTCCTCCTCTTCCAGCAGGAGTTTCTTCATCAGAGAAATATTCGCGGGAACCCCCGCGTAGAGCGCAAATTGCATCGCTGCCTGGTTGATGTACATGTCTGTCCCCCGCACAATCTTCGCCCCCGCGCCGGCCGCCTCACGCAGGAGCCTCGTCAGGGGGGGGGTGTAGACGGCGTCGAAGACCGTCTTCCCCCTGAGCATTCCGGACGGGAACGGCGATTCGTGTGAGTGCGGCGCCATCCCCACGGGGGTCGCATTGACGAGTATGTCTGCCTCCACATCGCGGAAACCGGCCACCGGGACATAATCGATTCCGAGTTCCCTTGCCAGCTCCCGCGCAGCGCGGGGGGTCCGGCCGGTGACAATGACCTGCGCGCCGCGGCGCGACGCCTCGTATGCGATCGCCCGGGCGGCTCCCCCCGCTCCCATGATCAGGATCCGTCTCCCCTTCACGGGGGATACGTGCTCGATCGCATCGAGAGCAGCGGGGGCGTCGGTGTTGGTCCCCCTGAGGCGGCCCCTCTTCCGTATCACCGTGTTGACCGCCCCGATGGCACGGGAGTGCGGATCCATGGAATCAAGGTACTTTGCGATCTCCACCTTGTGGGGGTGCGTGACGCTGAATCCATTCAGGAGCGGGACCATGCGGGAGAAGAATTTCCGAAGGTCCGTCACGGGGAACCTGCAGTAAACGGCATTCTTCTCAGCACGCGCGAAAAGGGGGTTGTGGACGAGAATCCCCCGGCTCTGGCGGACCGGATTCCCCACGACGCCGAATATTTTCGTGGAGGGTCCGAGCCGCTCGGTCCTGTAAAGATCGGACAGAACGCGCGCACTCACCTGCCCCGGTGCCGCCGCTCTTCCCGATTCCGGAGCCGCGTACGTCCCCCACCCGCCGAACACGCGGTACAGGACCCTGCTCGGTTCCCCCGCTTCCCCCATCGCGATGGCAATCGCCCGCTGGCGGTCGTGCCCGGCGCGCCGGAGAAAATCGAACGCGATCCGGTTTTCCCACGCATCGCGCGCGACGAAAGCAAACTTGAGTATGTCGGCCCCGGTCTTCCTCATCCGCCTGTAAAGCGCCGGGACACCCGGGCGCGCGCCCGGGGGAGCGTGGTAGGAGACGATCACGCTGCTCTCGCGGCGCCGGCCGAGGAACTGGCGGAGCGCCCGTGCGCCGGCACGCAATTCGATATCGACGTATTCCGCCCCCAGAAGCGATGCCGCGGCGAGTATGTCGAGACGCTCCTCCTCCGAACCCCGGAATTCTCCCCCCTCCCAGACCGGCCGGCATGTCGCAATCACAGGCTTCTTCGTGGAGAGAATGAGCGTGGCAATCTCCGGTTTCCGAATGAGGTCGAACCGGAACTCAAAAACGTCCGCCCAGATGTCCGATGCCGCAACCTGTTCCAGTGCGTCCGACATGCGCGGGCCGCTCACCGAGACGATGATCATTTGCTCTCCGGATTCCGCGGACGGAAGAGACAATCCGGGTTTCCCCGCTCACCCATGCTTACTCTTCCTAGAGACAAGACCCATGGTTTTCCGAATGAGATCGGCCGGGACGGGGACGCCCGGGGCGCACTCGCCGATCCTGCGGAGGAGTACGAACCGCGTCCCCGTGACGTCGGATTTCTTGTCCAGCGCGATCGCAGACATGAACGCTCGCTCGTTGATGGTCCCGGGAGGGTCGACGGGAAGCCGCAGGGCCTCGAGAAGCCCCGTCAGCCGCAGGCAGGCCGGCGGGGGAAGGAGACCGAGCTCCCGGGCGATACGCGCCTCGGCCGCCATGCCGATCGCGATGGCCTGGCCGTGCTTCAACGCAAACCCGCCGGAGGATTCCAGGGCGTGGCCGATCGTATGCCCGAGGTTCAGCACCCGCCTCAGTCCGGTTTCACGCTCGTCTTTTTCGACGACTGACGCCTTGAGCGCAACCGCGGTTTCCACGATCTTCGCGTTCAGAGCCGTATTCTCCCTCCTGATCCGCGGGGCATTTCGCTCGATGTTGGCAAAAAAGGGAGCGTCCCGCGCGGCGGCGATCTTGACGACTTCGGCGAGCCCGTTTCTGAACTCGTCCTCGGGGAGCGTCAGGAGCGCCTCGGGATCGATATAAACAGCCGAAGGCTGGTGGAAGGCCCCGATCAGGTTCTTCCCCGCGGGATGATCGATCCCCACCTTCCCGCCGACGCTGCTGTCAACCTGGGCGAGGAGCGTCGTGGGGACCTGGACAAGTCGGACGCCGCGCAGCACCGTGGCGGCGAGGTACCCGGCGAGATCACCGATGACCCCGCCGCCGAGTGCGATGACGAGGCTGTCCCGCCTGACCCCCCCCCGGAAGAGCCTGGTGTAGAGCCCGTTCAACGTCGGAGAGCTCTTCGAGCGTTCTCCCGCAGGGACCTCCAGCAACGCGACCTCGCATCCGGCCGCCGCAAGCCTGCTCGCGAACTCGCTGCCGTAAAGGCGCGTGACGTTCGAGTCGGTGATAACGAACACGCGCCTCTTCCCTTCCGCGCGGGAAAGGAGCAGGGGAACCTCGGCAAGAATTCCCGGCCGGATTTCGACGGTGTACGACCTGTCGCGGAGTGCGTCCAGGCGGACGCGGATTCGGGGCATTGCCAGTCGCTTTTCTGAGTGGTGTGCGGCAAAACAAAAAGACCCTCACCGCTCCCGGATGAAGGTCAGGCTCTCTCGGCGCCTTTTCAAGAGTATACACGAATCGGCGTACAATGTCAATATGCGGAGGGTGCGCGCCGCATCCTTGGAACTCTTCTTCACATTTCGTATTTTCGCAGTTCACAGTACGGATCACGTTGTGCAGAAACAGCACGTCCGCTCCCTGTTCGATTCCATCGCCCGCCGGTACGACATGCTCAACCATCTGTTGAGCGGCGGCATCGACACCTACTGGCGGCGCAGGGCGATCAACCGCCTTCGGGGGGAACCGGGCCGGCGGATACTCGACGTCGCGACAGGGACCGCTGATTTTGCGATCGCCGCCGCCCGGCTTGCGCCGCGCGAGGTGGTGGGGGTCGACATCGCAGATGCAATGCTCGCCATAGGCCGGAAGAAACTCGCCGCACGCGGACTCTCGGGCGTCATCTCTCTCCGGAACGGGGAGGCCGAGGGTCTCCCGTTCCCCGACGCATCGTTCGACGCGGTGATCGTCGCGTTCGGCGTCCGCAATTTCGAGAGCCTGGAAGGCGGCCTCGCGGAGATGCGCCGGGTCCTCCGTCCCGGGGGGAAGCTCGTTATCCTGGAATTCTCGCGGCCGCGACTCTCCCCGTTCCGGCAGATTTACCTGTTCTATTTTCTCAACGTGATTCCTGCCGTCGGCCGCCTNNATGTCTGCCGGATTCACCCGGGTATGCGCCGAGCGGCTGACGTTCGGGATCGCATCGATTTACACTGCCGAGAACTCACGATGATCCACCACGCACTCCGCACCGGAGGGACCGAGGTCACGACCGACCCGTCCCGGCTGAATATCGACGTTATTCACGGGTTCCTCAGCCAGAGCTACTGGGCGGAGTGCATTCCCCGGGAAATCGTGGAACGTTCGATCCGCGGCTCCCTCTGTTTCGGCGCGTACCGGGGAGATGCGCAGATCGGTTTCGCCCGGGTCATCAGCGACCGGGCGACGTACGCGTATATTGCCGACGTTTTCGTCCTCGAACCGTTCCGCGGCGACGGGGTGGGGAAGCTCATCATGCAGTGCATCATGTCGCACCCGGACCTGCAGGGACTCCGCCGCTGGAGCCTCCTGACGCGCGATGCGCACGGGCTGTACGGGCGATTCGGGTTCGAGAGCCCCCGGCACCCCGGGCGCTTCATGGAAATCAGCAGCCCCGACATTTACAGGAAGCTGAACAAATGACAGACCGCACAATCAGAGTGGGACACAGTCCGGATCCGGACGATGCCTTCATGTTTTACGGGCTCGCCAGCGGCAAAGTGAAGCTCCCCGGCATCCGTATCGAACACCTTCTCGAAGACATACAGTCGCTCAACGAGCGGGCGATCCGGGCCGAGCTGGAGGTGACCGCCATCTCGGCGCATGCCTTCAGCGCCGTCGCGGACAGGTACTGGATCATGAGGACGGGCGCCAGCATGGGGGAAGGGTACGGACCCGTACTGATCTCCCGCCTGTACGGGTCGCTCGGCGAACTGCGCGGGAAGACCGTCGGCACCCCCGGTCCCCTGACGACCGCCACTCTGCTGTTCAAAACATTCACAGAAGGTATCCGGAACGTTGATATGCCGTTCGACGCGATCATGGGGGCGGTCGACAGGGGAGAAATCGACGCGGGGCTCCTGATCCATGAGGGACAGATCACCTACGCTTCCCTCGGGTACCAAAAGGTGATCGACTTCGGCGAGTTCTGGCAGGAAGAGACGCACGGTCTCCCCCTTCCCCTCGGGCTGGATGTCGTACGGAAAGACCTCGGTGAAGAGCTGGCCGGGAAACTCTCGGCGGGACTGCGCGAGAGCATCGCCTACGGGTACGCGCACCAGGACGAATCGATCCCCTATGCCCTCAAGTGGGGGCGCGGGATCGACACGGCGCTGGGGGAGAAATTCGTGAAGATGTACGTCAGCGGGCTGACGATCGACATGGGCGAGAAGGGGAAAGAGGCGCTGGAGTACCTTTTCCGGGCCGCGCACGAACGGGGGCTCATCGCGCGCGTCCCCGGCATCGTGCTGTTCTGAGCAGACCCCTACGCCGCCGCTGACGGAACCTCATACGTGCGCAGGATATCATAGACCGTGTTCCGCTGTGCGGCGGGGAAGCCTGCATCGTGTATCATCTCGATGCACTCTTCCGTGCTCGTTTTGTTTACGAAGCGTGCCGCGGCGTGCACGTTCTCTTCCTGCAGTGTCCCCCCGAAATCGTCCGCGCCGAAATGCAGTGCGATCTGTCCGGTTTTCTTCCCTTCCGAAAACCAGGAAGCCTGGATGTGCGGAAAATTATCAAGGTAGATGCGGGCAATCGCTATCATCTTCAGGTAGCGCACCGGAGTGGCATAGTGCGGGATGATTTTTTCCAGGGGGGTGTTTCCCGGCTTGAAGCTCCAGGGGATGAATGCGGTGAATCCGCGGTATTCGTCCTGCAGATCCCGGACCCGGTCGAGGTGAGTGATGATCTCACTGTCGGTCTCGAGATGCCCGTACATCATCGTGGCGGTAGTCCTGTAGCCCATCCTGTGCGCCTCCCGCATCACCCCCAGCCAGTCGTCGCTCGATCCCTTCAGGTGGCTGATCTTTTTCTTTACCCTGTCGGAGAGGATCTCCGCTCCCCCTCCCGGGATCGTGCGGAGCCCGGCATCCCAGAGGCGCCGGAGCACCTCCGGAACTGTGAGACCGGCGACGCGCGCCATCCCGAGTATTTCCGAGGTCGAGAAAAAATGGGGCGTGACACCGGGGACTTCCCGGACGGTCCGCTCGACCAGCTCAACGTAATAGGCGAACGGGAGGGCGGGGTTGACCCCCCCCTGCAGGAGAATCGTCGTGACCCCCTTTGCCGCGGATTCCCTGAACTTCCCGATCATGGCATCGACGGAATGGGTGTATGCCCCCTCCTCCCCCGGATGTCTGTAGAACGCGCAGAAAATGCAGTCGACCGTGCAGACGTTCGTGTAGTTCGGGTTCGTGTCCACATGGAACGTCACGCGCGGTTCAGGGTTCTTCCTGAAACGGATCTCATTGGCCGCACCGGCAAGATCGAGAAGTTCCGCGTGGGCGAGGAGATCCAATCCTTCCTCCGGGGAGAGCCTTTCCCCCGCGGACGCTTTCGCACAAAGGGCGGAGAGTGTCATCGTCCCTCCCTGTCGGGCGGCGAGGCGTGCGCGCCGGAGGCGGCCGCCGGGACGAGGCGCCGGAACACTTCAATCGCCTCCCGCTCCCGTTCGCCGAGCGAGTAATTGAACCCCGACAGGTATTCCTGGGTTTCCTCATCGGTGAGCCCGATTCTCCGGCCGTGCGGACCCGCCACGCTCACAAAGTCTCCACCCACCGATTCCAGCGATCCTTTCACCAGCCCGCTCAGCTCTTCTTTGACTGCGGAAGGGAGCGACCGGCGCAGGGCCCAGACCGCGAAGACGAACGGGAGCTTCTGCCATTCGTACCACTCGCGGGCAAGATCGTACACGAGTTCAAACCCGTCGAGACCGTGTTTGTTCCTTCGCAGGGCTTCGTCCCCGATCAGGAGGACCGCATCGAGACCGTCGTACGAGTTCACCCCCTGGTGGAGCCGTTCGAACCGGGCATGGACTCCGTACTTCTTTTCAAGCAGGACACTCAGGAGATGGACGGATGTGGCGGTGTCATCCGTGATCCCGATCGTGCGGCCGTCGAGATCGCGCCACCCTTCCTTTGAAAAGAGCATCACGCTCTTCACCTGGTCGCGCGTCGCGATGCACCACCCCATCAGCTCCATGTCATCCTCCTGGCGCAGGAAGTCCATAAGCGAAAACGGGCCCGCGTCGATCTCACCGAGCGCGCACAGCATTCCCATCCGGCGGGGCACGACGGGGAGAATGCGGAAGTCCCGTTTTTCAAGCCGCGCGTAAAAGGGGACGGAATTGAGATACGGGATCTTCCCGACGACCCTTTCCTGGTGGACATGCAGCGGGTTGTAATAGGCGTCCCGCTCCACGGGTATCTTCCCCGCGTCCCGTATCAGGCCTATGATCCTCTCCTTCGCCAGCGTCATGGGACTCACGGCCCCCGCGTCGTGGGCGATCTTCTCCCCCCCCACCGTCCCGTCCATGTCGTCGGCCCCGAAATTCAGCGCGACGGAAGCCACTTCCTCGGTGAGCATCACCCAGTAGGCCTTGATATGCGGGATGTTGTCCAGCATGAGCCGCGAGAGGGCGATTGTCCTCAGGTCGTCGGCGGCAGACGTGAAACGGTGCGCGGGCTTGATGCCGGTCTCACCCGGCTGGAACGCCAGGGGGATGAACGTGAGGAAGCCCCCCGTTTCGTCCTGCACCTCGCGCAGGCGGATCATATGGATGAGCCGTTCCTCCAGTGTCTCGATGTGGCCGTACAGAAGCGTGCTGTTCGTCGGTATTCCCAGACGGTGGGCTGTCCTGTGTATATCGAGCCACGTCTTCGCACCGATCTTCTGATTGAAGAGGAGCCTCCGGACGCGCTCGGAGAAGACTTCGGCCCCGCCTCCCGGCATCGTGCGCAGGCCGGCCGACTGGAGCTGGCGGAGAACCTCCTCCACCGGCATCCTGAACTTCTTGTGGAAGAAATCGATCTCCACCGCTGTGAACGCCTTGATATCCGCCTCCGGCAGCCGGTCGTGCACAGACCTGACGATCTCCAGGTAGCGCTCCCACGGCCAGTCGGGCGGCATGCCCCCGGTGATGTGCACTTCGCGGATCTCCGGGGTGAGCTTTCCGAGTATCTCTCCGACCGTCATCTCGTACGCGTGCGGATCCCCTTTCCTTGCGGCAAAGTCGCAGAACTTGCATGCGAGGACGCAGACGTTCGTCGGCTCGATCTTCTGGTTGAGGACGAAATAGACTGCGTCCCCGCTCTTTTCCTTCTGCACGGCGTGGGCCATGGCGCCGAGCCCGATGAGGTCGCCGGAGGTATACGCCCGCAGTCCGTCTTCCAGCGTCAGCCTCTCCCCGCTCTGGATCTTCTCCCAGACCGGCATCAGATTTCTGTCACGTATCTGCATAGAACCCCCCGCTTTCTGTCCGTTCTAACGCCAGTAGCCGTCCCAGCGTTCCTCGACCCTCTTCGTGACTTCCTCCGTCATCGCCAGCGGCGCGGGGTACCCCGGTTTCCATGTGGCGTCAATCCCCATCGCTCCCCCGTACACCGGGCTGATTCCCATGAGCTTCTGAGCGGCGAAGAGCACGTCCCTCTCGCAATCGAACCGGGTGAATATTCCCCAGAGCGCGTTCTCCCGGTCGCGGATATCGACGTCCTCGCTCACGGTCACGATCAGGGGGAGAGCTGCGAGAGAAGGATGCTTCAGCAGCTTCCTGAGCACCTGCATCCCGTCCCGGCGCACCGTGACGATGAGCATCGCATCATCGATGAGGTTCTGGTCCACGATCCTCCGGTCGACCGGGCGGAGCAGGGGGATTCCCCGCCGGCCCGTTCCCCGATGCGGTGCCGGGGCACGGTCCTTCTTCGTCGCGTCGATTATCATCTTGCTCCCCAGGTTCATCGTGGCGCTCGTAAAGTCGAGCGTGTCGAGGGGGACACGGGGGATCATGACGAAATCAAAGTGCGGGTCGTAGTTACCCCGCACCTCCCGCAGGACGTCGGAGAATTTCCGGACGTCCACTCCTTCGCTGACAAGGATGATGCATTTCGTCAGGGAGAGCTGCGACATCCCCATGAGTCCGAGCGCGGTCTTCATCGCCTCCTTGCCGTAGCGCTGGTCTACGGCGACGACAAGGAGGTTGTGAAACCCCGCCTCGTAATAGGCCCACATCGCCGTGACCTCGGCGTGGAGCAGTCGCACAAGCGGCGAGAGTATCATCTGCGTCGCATCTCCAAGGAACTTGTCCTCCATGGGAGGGATCCCGACAACGGTCGCCGGAAAGACGGGATCCCGGCGCCGCGTGAGTGCGCTGACGTGAAACACAGGGAATCGCGCCGCGTGTGAATAGTGGCCGAAGTGGTCGCCGAAAGGGCCTTCCATCCTCCGCTCGCCCGGCTGGACGATCCCCTCGAGTATGAACTCGGCGCCGGCGGGAACGGCGATGGAGATCGATTTCCCCCTCACAAATTGTGTCCTTTTCCCCCTCAGGAAACCGGCAAACATCGCCTCATCGATATTCTCCGGGAGCGGGGCGACAGTCGCCAGGAGGAGGGCGGGGTCGGTCCCTATCGCCACAGCAAGCTCCAGCGGCCTTCCCAGTTTCTCGGCCCGGGCGTAATGAAACCCCCCACCCTTCTGTATCTGCCAGTGCATCCCGGTCGTCCGGCCGTCGAACACCTGCATCCGGTACATCCCCATGTTCCTCCTCCCGCTCACCGGGTCGTACGTCACCACCTGCGGGAGTGTGATGAAACGCCCGCCGTCTCCGGGCCAGCAGGTGAGGACAGGGAGGGTGTCCAGGTCCGCCCCCCCGGAGACCTCCTGGGAAGGGGCGTTTCGCACCATGCGGACGGGTGTGTGGAGGAACCGTGCCGCGGTTTTCCCGTGGGCGAACAGCGTCGAGAGCTTCGGGGGAAAAGCGTCTTCCATGAACCGGACGAGCTCCTCTCCCAGCTCTTCCGGGTGCTTCCCGAGCGCGAGCTCGCAGCGCCTGTCGCTCGCGAGCGCGTTGATCACCACCGGGTAGGGTGATCCTTTCACGTGCTCGAACAGAAGTGCCGGCTTCCCCTCCCGTATCGCGCGCGAGGCGATCTCCGTGATCTCGAGGCAGGGATCGACTTCCACAGCCACCCGGTGGAGCTCTCCTGCGGATTCGAGGAACCGCGAGTAATCGCCGAAGGAAGTGAACGTCACTCCAGCTCCTCCCCGCGCCATCCCTTGCCGCTCCTGACCCCGATCTGAGCGAGCACCCTTTCGGTAAACGCTCCCACAAACTCATCGACGGACTTCGGGACGAAATACATGGGCGGGGAGACCGGCATGATCACAGCACCGTACGACGACAGCCTGGCACACTGCTCGAGCGTGAGTGTGGAGACCGGGGTTTCCCGGACGCAGAGTATGAGCTTCGTGCGTTCCTTGAGGCAGACCTGTGCCGCGCGCGTGATGAGCGTGTCCCCGACTCCGGAGGCGATCTTTCCGACAGTGGACGTCGAGGCGGGTATGATCACCATCGCATCGAGCGCGTTGGAGCCGGAAGCGACCGGGGCCGCCAGGTCGTCATCGGAGAATGTCCGCGCAACGAACGGCTTCAGGTCCTTCTCCCCCATGGCGAGCTCATCGCGGAGGAGCACCTTCCCCCATGAACTGACGATGAGGAACTTCGTTCCGGGACATTTCTTCAGGAAATCAAGCGCATAGACCGCGCCCGAGGAGCCTGTGACGCCGACGACCACTTTCATGCGTAGACCCCCACGAGGACCATGCAGAAGACTGCGAATCCCGCGACGGCGTTTATCCTGAAGAAAGCGAGCTGCACATCCTCGGCCTTTTTCTGCTCGAGGTAGAGAAGGCCGCCGGTCAGGAGCAGAAGAGGGAGCGCCAGAAGGGACATGTACGAGTAGAAGAAGAGGGAGACGAGGAGGACAAACGCGATCCCGTGAAACAGCGCCGAGAGCCGGAGCGCCGTCCGCCTCCCGAACCGCGCAGGGAACGAATAGAGCGACTCCTTCCTGTCGAACTCCTCGTCCAGCGTCGCGTAGATGATGTCGAACCCCGCGACCCAGAAGAGCGTGAACAGCGCCAGAAGCGCCGGTGCCGCAAGGTCCCTGAACGAGGGGGAGACGGCAAACCAGCCCCCCAGAGGTCCCATGGCGAGTCCGAGGCCGACGCCGAAATGCGCCAGCGGGGTGTAGCGCTTCATCATCGGGTAGACCATGAACACCGCGAGGGGGAGGGGAGCCATGAAGAAACAGAACGACGAGATGGACCAGGCGGAACCGAAGTAGAGCGCCAGCCCTGCGATCGTCACCCAGACCGCCTCCCAGAGCGTCATGCGGCCGCTCGGCAGGTCACGCGAAGCTGTCCGCGGGTTCCGGGCGTCAATCTGCCTGTCGATGATCCGGTTGAGCGCGAACGCCACCGTGCGCGCACCCGTTGCCGCCGTCAGGACGAGGACCAGTATGCGGAGCGGGGGCGCCCCGGTCTTCGAGGCGAGCATCACGCCGCTGTAGATCAGCGGCAGTGAGAAGAGCGTGTGTTCAATCTTGACGAACGAAAAGTACTTATTCACCGGTCACCCTGTCTCTCATTCCCACTCGATCGTCGCCGGCGGCTTCGAGCTGATGTCGTACACCACGCGGTTAATCCCGGGAATCTCGTTCGTGATCCGGCCCGATATCGCCGCAAGCACCTCGTGCGGCATCCTGTACCAGTCGGCCGTCATCCCGTCGACGCTGGAAACGGCCCGGACTGCGGCGCTGTAGCCGTATGTCCTTCCGTCCCCCATCACACCCACGGAACGGACCGGGAGCAGGACAACAAACCCCTGCCAGATGTCCCGGTAGAGTCCCGCCCGTCTCACCTCCTCCGTGAAGATCTGGTCTGCTTCCCGGAGGAGGGCGAGCCTCTCGCGCGTCACCTCGCCGAGTATGCGCACTGCAAGCCCCGGCCCGGGGAACGGGTGCCGCCAGAGGAGGTCGTCGGGGAGACCCAGGTCCGCACCGACCGCGCGCACCTCGTCTTTAAAGAGCTCCCGGAAGGGCTCGACGAGGCGGAGGTTCATCTTTTCGGGGAGCCCGCCGACATTATGGTGCGATTTGATCGTCACCGATGGTCCCTTGAAGGAGACGGACTCGATCACGTCCGGGTAGAGCGTCCCCTGCGCCAGGAAATCGACTTTCCCGATTTTTTTCGCCTCGCGCTCGAAGACGTCGATGAAGAGCTTCCCGATGATCTTCCGTTTCGTCTCCGGATCCGAGACCCCGTTCAGTCCTTCAAGAAAGAGCCCGGAGGCGTCAACGTACTCGAGTGCGATATTGAACCGGTCGCGGAACGTCTTGACGACCGCCTCCGACTCGTCCTTCCGCATGAGCCCGTTGTTGATGTGTATGCAGGTGAGCCGGTCCCCGATCGCCCGGTGAAGGAGGAGCGCCGCCACGGAGGAATCGACCCCCCCGCTCAGCGCACAGAGGACTTTTCCGTCTCCCACCGTCCGACGGACGCTCTCCAGCGCCTCGCCGATGAACGCCGACGGGCTCCATCCACCCGAGCATCCGCAGATGCGGTAGAGGAAATTGCGGAGGATCGCCGGGCCTTTCGGCGTGTGTGCCACTTCGGGGTGGAACTGCACGCCGTAGATTTTCTTCTCCCGGTGGCGTATCGCGCACACCGGGGCGTTCGCAGTGTGGGCGATCGCCTCGAACCCGGGGGGCATGCGCGTGATATGGTCGCCGTGGCTCATCCAGACATTAAGTCCCGCGGGTCCGTCGGGCTCGACTCCAGCGAACAGATCTCCCGCGTCATCGACAGTGAGGACCGCCAGACCGAACTCCCGCCGCGCGGCCCTGTCGACCTCCCCGCCGAGCTGGTAGGCGATGAGCTGGAGGCCGTAACAGATCCCGAGAACCGGGATCCCGAGGGCGAACACACCGGGGGACGAGAGGGGGGCACCTTCTTCGTACGCGCTGTACGGGCTCCCGGAGAGTATGATCCCCTTCGGCCTGAGCGCAATGATGCGCTCGAGGGGGATTGTACAGGGGTGGAGCTCGGAATAGACGCCTGCCTCCCGGACACGGCGCGCGATCAGCTGGGAATACTGGGCGCCGTAATCGAGGACCAGAATGAGTTCGTTATGGATCATCGGGGGGAGATCGGGATTCGGAATTGCCCCAATATACGGAATTTCTCATTCTTCTCCAACGCGTCCCCCCTCTTCATCGCTTCGCCGGGCGACCCCGCCGGGAGGACCGCCGGTGCCGCGTGAGGAATTCGTCCAGGACCTCCGGGATGCCGGGCCTGGTCACTTCCTCGAGAGCATAGCTGACGCGCACGGAGGGCCTGGCGATCCTGAGTATGCGCCGCAGGTCGATGGGGGTGCCGATCACCACCGCGTCGCAGGGGACGGCGTTGATCGTCGTCTCCAGATCCCTGACCTGCTCCTCCCCGTATCCCATCGCCGGCAGCACGGTCCCCGTGCGGGGATATTTCGCGTAGGTCGCCGCAATCGAGCCCACCGCATACGGGCGCGGATCGATGATCGCACGCGCTCCGAACATCTTCGCGGCGATCGTCCCGGCGCCGAATTGCATCTCTCCGTGAGTGAGCGTGGGCCCGTCCTCGACCACCAGGACATCCTTTCCCCGGAGCAACGATTCATCGTCCACCGTGATCGTCGAGTTCGCCTGTATGATTGTCGCCCCAGGGTTGATCAAGCCGACATTGGCGATCACCGTCGCGACATTCTCCCTGCTCGCCGAGTCGACCTTGTTCACGACGATGACGTCGGCGAGACGGACGTTTGCCTCGCCGGGATAGTAGGTCAGCTCATGTCCCGGACGGTGGGGGTCGACGACGGTGATCGTGAGGTCCGCCCGGTAGAACGACATATCGTTGTTCCCCCCGTCCCAGACGATCACGTCGGCTTCCTTCTCCGCCTGCCGGAGGATCGCCTCGTAGTCCACCCCCGCATAGATGATCGTCCCCTCGACGATGTGCGGTTCATACTCCTCCATCTCCTCGACGGTGCACCTGTACTTCACCAGGTCTTCGAGCGTCGCGTAGCGCTGTACCCGTTGTTTCACGAGGTCGCCGTACGGCATCGGATGCCGCACCGCAACGACCCGCTTACCGCATCTGCGCAGATGACTGCACACCCTGCGGGACGTCTGGCTCTTCCCCGACCCCGTGCGGACCGCGACGACGGCGATGACGGGGACTTTCGAGGGAATCATGGTTTGCCGGCCGCCCAGGACCGTGAAATCCGCCCCGAGCGCCATCACCAGCGATGCTTTGTCCATCACATAATTGTACGACACGTCGGAATAGGAGAATACGACCTCGTCGACCCTGAGCTTCCGGATCAGCGCGGGGAGGTCCGATTCGGGATAGATCCGTATCCCCCGGGGATACCCCGGACCGGCGAGCTGTGCGGGATACTTCCTCCCTGCGATGTTCGGGATCTGCGTCGCAGTAAACGCGACAACCTCACAGGCCCTGTTGCCACGGAAGACCGTGTTGAAATTGTGGAAGTCTCTCCCCGCCGCTCCCATGATCAGTACACGCGTTCTCGGCATGCGTTCTCCTTGATGTCGGCAATAGTCGGTCAGCGAATGATATGCGTTCCGCCGCGCCCTGCGACGGCGTCGAGCAGGTGTCCGGAATCCGTGATCAGAGCCTCCCCCCCTCCGCGCTCGAGGAAGATCATCGCGGCCCTGATTTTCGGCCCCATGCTCCCTTCCGGAAACTGTCCTTCGGCAAGGTAGCGTCTGCATTCCGGGACCGTGAGAAGAGGGAGCCTCCTCCGGGACGGTTTCGCATAGTCCAGACACACCATCTCTTCGTCCGTATCGATCGCGAAGAAGTCGGCTCCCAGCTGCGCAGCGAGTATGGCGGAAGTGTGGTCCTTGTCGATGACCGCCTCCACCCCCTTGCTGATATCGTGATCGTTGAACACCGGCACGCCCCCGCCGCCCCCCGCGATCACCACGAGTCCCCGGTCGACGCAGGCACGGATCGCCTCCAGTTCCACGATCCCCCGCGGCTCGGGGGAGGCGACGACGCGGCGGAAACCCCGGGAGGAGTCCTCCACGATGTCCCAGTTGAACAGGTCCCGGTACCGGTCCGCCTCGTCCCGTGTATAAAACGGACCGATCGGCTTGGTGGGTCGTGCAAACGCCGGATCATTTTTGTCGACAAGCACCTGCGTCACCAGCGAGACGACGGGTGTCTCCAGTCCCTGTGCCTGGAGGGCCTGCCAGAGCGCGTACTGGAGCACATAACCGATCTCCCCCTGTGTGGAGGCGACACAGCAATCCAGCGGCAGCCGGTACGCGTGCGCCGCCGCGAGCTCGGAGCGGACGAGCGCTGCGCCCACCTGCGGGCCGTTCCCGTGAGTGAGGACCACACGGTACCCTGCGCCGATCAGCGCGACGACGACCGCCGCAGTATCCACGGCGTTCTCGAACTGTTCCTGCGCCGTCCCCTTCTGACCGGCCCGGATGAGAGCGTTGCCCCCCACCGCAATCAGGACAAGCCCCTTCATAGGCTCAGTCACGCAGCAGCTCGAACATGATCGCCTTTTGCACGTGCAGGCGGTTCTCCGCCTGCGTGAAGACGACCGAGTTGGGCGAATCGATGATCTCGTCCGTCACTTCTTCCCCCCGGTGCGCGGGGAGGCAGTGCATGAAGAGCGCATCCCCTTTTGCCAGTGAAAAGAGTGCGCGGTTGACCTGGTACGGGCTGAAGATGCGGCGGCGGACTTCCGCCTCCTCCTCCTGCCCCATGCTCGCCCAGGCGTCGGTGTACACGACGTCCGCACCCCGCGCCGCCTCCGCGGGATCGGCGGTCCAGACGATCGTCGCACCGCTCTCCGCCGCCAGGTCCTTGCACCGTTCCATCACCCGCGCCTCCGGCCTGTACCCGGGGGGAGTGCCGATGAACAGCGTCCCGCCGAGCTTTGCACAGGCAAGCATCAGGGAATGGGCCACGTTGTTCCCGTCCCCCACGTACGCGAGCTTCAGCCTCCGAAGGTTCTTTTTGTATTCCAGCACTGTGAGGAGATCCGCCATGGCCTGGCAGGGGTGCTCATGGTCCGTCAGCCCGTTGATCACCGGAACCCGCGCGTGGTCGGCCATCGTCGTGCATATCTCGTGTCCGAACGTCCGGATCATGATGCCGTCCACCATCCGTTCGAGGTTTTTCGCAACGTCGTAGACCGACTCCCTCTTCCCCAGGCTGATGTCGGCCGGCGTCAGCAGGAGAGAGTCTCCCCCGAGCTGTTTGATTCCCACCGTGAATGTGGTGCGGGTGCGCAGGGAGGGCTTTTCGAATATCAGGGCCATCATCTTCCCCTCGAGCGCCTTCCTGTATTTTTTCCGGTCCGATTTCATCGCCGAAGCGAGCGCGAAGAGCGACCTGATCTCTCCCGCGGAGCAATCATCCATAGAAATGAAGTCCCTGCCCCGCAACCCTTTCCCGGCGGCCTTTGCGGTTTTCTTTTTCACGGGTGAACTCCCTGTGGATTCTGTCCGGATGTTCGTTGTATATTGTGAATGTACGGAGTTTTCGCCTCGGGTTCAACGGGAGGATATCCATGAACGTCGCATTCCAGGGAGTACACGGCGCGTACAGCGAAGCCGCCGCGCGAACGATGCTGGGGGACGACATCGCCACCTCCCCCTGCGAGACATTCGGCGGGGTATTCGACCGTGTGGAAAGCCGGCGGTCGGACCGCGGCGTCATCCCGATCGAGAACTCACTCGCAGGGAGCATTCACGAGAACTATGACCTCCTCCTGTCCCGCGCACTCCACATCGTGGGGGAAGTACACGAGCGGATTGAGCATGCCCTCCTGTGCCCCCCCGGGGGCACACTCGGCGACCTGACTTCCGTCCGGTCCCATCCGCAGGCTCTCGCCCAGTGCAGCAAATTCCTTCTCGCCCATCCGGCGATCCGCCCTGTCCCCTTTTTCGACACCGCCGGTGCCGCGTCCGCCGTTGCCAGAGATGCGCGTCCGGATTCCGGGGCAATCGCGGGAACCTACGCGGCACGGCTCTACGGCCTCAGGATCCTGAAGAGAAACATCGAGAACAGCGCGAGCAATTACACGCGGTTCCTCGTCCTTTCGCGGGCACCCTGGAAGTTCACGCGCGGCACAAAAACGCGGTCGAGCATCGTGTTCACGCCGGCGGCGAACCGGCCGGGGATACTCTTCCATATACTGGGCGTGTTCGCACTCCGCGATATCGACCTGCTCAAGATCGAATCCCGACCGGATCCGCGCTCCCCGTTTGAATACCGCTTCTACGTCGATATCGCGGGTGGCCCTCATGATGAGCGGGTGGCCCGTGCATTCGAGCACCTCGGGGAGATCGTCTCACAGTTCAGGCTCCTCGGCACGTACCCTGCAGCGGTCGGACCTGCCCCGCGGCGGCGCACCCGGCGGGCGCGGGGATGAGGAGGGGACAAAGGGGTGCATCATTCGACACGCCGAGCAGGTTCGAGGCTCTCCACTGCACACTTCAGACGGGTCTCCCCCGGACAGCAGGAGCTCTCCGGCGATTGAATGTGAGCCATCATCTCCGTATTTTACAGTTCTTTCACGGGAGATACGATTCATGACAGACTTCGATCCCACCCCATTTTCACGCAGGCACATCGGCCCGGACGGAGAATCCCGCCGGGCGATGCTCAAAGAGCTGGGATGCCCTTCGCTTGAAGAGTTCATCGACGAGGTTGTCCCCGCCCGGATCCGTGCATCGCGTCCGCTGGCCATCGGGGCGGGGCGGTCGGAAGAAGACGTCATCGCCGCGCTCGCGGCGATGAGTGCCCATAACAGGCTGTTCCGCTCTTTTATCGGAATGGGTTATCACGATACCGTCACCCCCGCCGTGATAGTCCGGAACGTCCTCGAGAACCCCGGCTGGTATACCGCGTACACTCCGTACCAGGCCGAGGTGGCNNAACGCGTCGCTCCTCGATGAATCGACGGCCGCCGCCGAAGCCATGACGATGTTCCATGCAATCAAGGGGCATCCGCCGGGCGGCCTCTTCTTCGTCTCGGACGAATGCCACCCGCAGAACATCGAAGTCGTCCGCACGAGGGCCCGGCCGCTGGGGATACGCGTCGTTGTTGGATCCTGTGCCTCGTTTGAAAGCTCCGGGGACGTCTTCGGTGCGCTTGTGCAGTATCCCGCGACAGACGGTGCGATACACGATTATCGCCCGTTTTGCGATAGTGTGCATGCCGCAGGAGCGCTCGTCGTCTGCGCCGCCGATTTGATGAGCCTGCTCCTGCTGGCTCCCCCCGCCGAATTCGGCGCCGACGCCGCGGTGGGATCCACGCAACGGTTCGGTGTCCCTCTCGGCTACGGCGGCCCGCATGCCGCGTATTTCGCGACGAGGGACATCCACAAGCGCCACATGCCCGGGCGCATCATCGGGGTCTCCGTGGATGCACAGGGGAACCGGGCGCTCCGGATGGCGCTGCAGACCCGGGAGCAGCACATCAGAAGGGAAAAAGCCACGTCCAACGTCTGTACCGCGCAGGTACTTCTGGCGGTCATGGCCTCCATGTATGCAGTCTATCACGGCCCGCAGGGGCTTCGCCGGGTGGCCGAGCGGCTGCACGGCCTCGCGCGGATGCTCTCCGACGGCGCGCGCGCGATCGGGCACGGGGTCGTCCACGACGATTTTTTCGACACCGTACGGATCAATCCGAAAAAGGGGTCACTCCCGTCCATTCTCCATGAGGGCTCCTCCCGATCGATGAACTTCCGGGCGTTCCCCGACGGGACGCTGGGGATCGCACTCGACGAGCTGACGGACAGGAGAGAGGTCATGCGCATACTCGGGACGCTCGCGGGGGGGGGGACGGTCCCCGCGGAGGAAACGTTGCATCCTGCCACGGCGGGCTACGCGGGACCGCTCCGCCGGACGTCGCCGTATCTCACGCACCCGGTGTTCAACCGTCACCACAGCGAGACAGGGATGCTCCGCTATCTCCACGGCCTGGAGTCGAAGGACCTGGCCCTGAACGTGAGCATGATCCCTCTCGGATCGTGCACGATGAAACTGACCGCCACGTCCGAGATGATCCCGGTGACCTGGCCGGCACTCGGGAAGCTCCATCCGTTCGCACCTCCGGAGCAGGCCGCCGGGTACCACGCGATGTTCGCCGAGCTCAGCTCGTGGCTTGCGGAGATCACCGGGTTCCCGGCCGTGTCGCTGCAGCCGAACGCCGGCGCCCAGGGTGAATTCACCGGCCTGCTCGTCATCCGGGCATGGCACGAATCGCGCAACGAAGGACACAGGAAGGTCTGCCTGATCCCGTCCTCGGCGCACGGCACCAACCCCGCAAGCGCCGTCATGGCCGGGATGCAGGTTGTCGTCGTCCGTTGCGATGAGGCCGGAAACATCGACGTCCGCGACCTGACGGAAAAGGCGGCGAAGCACGCCGGCGATCTCGGAGCGCTCATGGTCACCTACCCCTCGACACACGGAGTCTTCGAGGAGTCGATACGGGAGATCTGCCGGATCGTCCATGAAAACGGCGGACAGGTTTACATGGACGGGGCGAACATGAATGCCCAGGTCGGGCTTTGCCGTCCGGCCGAGCTGGGGGCTGATGTCTGTCATCTGAACCTGCACAAGACATTTTGCATCCCGCACGGCGGCGGAGGCCCCGGGATGGGACCGATAGCCGCCGCCGGGCATCTGGCCCCGTTTCTTCCCGGCCACCCCGTCATCGGCGTCGGCGGTTCCCGTGCCATCGGCCCCGTCTCTGCGGCTCCCTGGGGGAGCGCGAGCATACTGGCGATCTCATGGACGTACATTGCGATGATGGGGGGCCCCGGACTCAGGGAAGCGACGGAGATCGCCATGCTCAATGCCAACTACATGGCACGCAGGCTTGATGGGCACTACCCGATACTCTACCGCGGAGCCGGAGGGCGGGTGGCGCACGAATTTATCGTGGACCTCCGCCACTTCAAGGAGAGTGCCGGCATCGAGGCGGAGGACGTAGCGAAGCGGCTGATGGACTACGGGTTCCATGCGCCGACGGTGTCATTCCCCGTCGCGGGGACACTCATGATCGAACCGACGGAAAGCGAATCGAAGGAGGAGCTTGACAGGTTCTGCGAGGCGATGATCGCGATCCGGGGAGAAATACGGGAGATCGAAGAGGGGACCGCTGACAGGACGCTCAACGTCCTGAAGAACGCGCCCCATACGGCCTCGGCGGTCGCGAGCGACGCGTGGGCGATGCCCTACGGGAGAGAGAAGGCTGCGTTCCCCACGCCGTATGTCCGGGCCCATAAATTCTGGCCCGCGGTCGGACGGGTCAACAANNTGAAGAGGAAGGCTCACTTCGCCCCCCATTATTTCCCGACAAGTGCGCGGTAGGCTGCGGCGTCAAGAAGCTCCGCCGATTCCGCGGAATTCGAGAGCTTCACCTTCACCAGCCAGCCTTTCCCGTACGGGTCCTTGTTCACCGCGTCGGGGGTCGCTCCAACCACCGCGTTGACGTCCGTCACGGCGCCCGACATGGGGGCGTACAGGTCCGACACCGCCTTCACAGCCTCAATGGTGCCGAAGGCTTCGTGCTGCTTCACCGACTTCCCCACCGGGGGGAGTTCCACGAAGACCACATCCCCGAGCTCCCCCTGCGCGTACTCCGTGATCCCGATCGTCCCCGTCCCCCCCTCAATGCGGATCCACTCGTGGTCCTTTGTGTACTTCAGGTTGTCCGGAAAATTCATGTCGTGAGAGTCCTTTCCTCTGGAGTCAGGTTTTACTCGCCGCTTGTTCCGAAAATAAACGTGTCCAGGAAGCTTGTATCGAACCGGCCGCTCCGGAATTTCTCGTTACCCATCACCTGGCGGTGAAACGGGATCGTCGTCCTGATCCCCTCGATGACGAACTCCTCGAGGGCTCCCGCCATCTTGTTGATCGCCCCTTCACGCGTCTGCGCGTACACGATGAGCTTCGCGGTCAGCGAATCGTAGTACGGGGGGACGGAATACCCGGCATAGGCGTGCGTGTCGACCCTGACCCCGAAGCCCCCGGGCATATGAAAGTCGGTGATCTTTCCCGGCGAGGGGCGGAAATCGTGGGCCGGATCCTCCGCGTTGATGCGGCACTCCATGGCGTGACCGCGCTGGACGATCTTCTTCTTCGGAAGGCGCTCCCCCGCGGCGATCTGGAGCTGAAGCTTGATCAGGTCGTGCCCGGTCACCTGTTCCGTGACCGGATGCTCGACCTGTATGCGGGTGTTCATTTCCATGAAATAGAAATTCAGCTCCCGGTCGACAAGGAACTCGACGGTCCCCGCGTTGACGTAATTGACCGCCTTGCATCCCTTGATCGCCGCCTCCCCCATTTTCGTGCGGAGCGCTTCGTCGACGACCGGGGAAGGGGACTCCTCGATCAACTTCTGATGACGGCGCTGCACCGAGCAGTCACGCTCGCCGAAATGAATGACGTTGCCGTGCTCGTCGCCGAAGACCTGGATCTCCACATGGCGGGGCTGTTCGATGTATTTCTCCAGGTAGAGATCGGGATTGTTGAACGCCTGCTCCGATTCGTGGCGGGCGGTCCCGTACGCGTTCTCCATCTCCGCTTCCTCGCGCACGATCCGCATCCCGCGTCCGCCCCCCCCCGCCGAGGCCTTGATAATGACGGGGTAGGAGATCGATCGCGCAATCTCGCGCGCCTCATCGACGCTCGAGAGCACGTTCTCGCTCCCGGGGACGACGGGGACCCCGGCTTTCCGCATCGTTTCTTTTGCGACCGCCTTGTCCCCCATTGCGCTGATCATCGCGGGGGTCGGACCGATGAACTTAATTGCCGACGTCGTGCATATCTCTGCGAACCCCGCGTTCTCCGCCAGGAAGCCGTACCCCGGATGGATCGCATCCGCCCCGGTTATTTCGGCGGCGGCGATAATGCGGGGGATCTTCAGGTAGCTTTCCCGGCTGGGGGGAGGCCCGATGCAGACCGCCTCGTCCGCGAACCGGACATGGAGCGAATCCCGGTCCGCCTGGGAATAGACCGCCACGGTCTTGATCCCGAGCTGCTTGCAGACCCGTATGATGCGGAGGGCGATCTCCCCCCGGTTCGCGATGAGGACCTTCTTGAACACCCCTGGTCTCCTGAATATCAGATCATGTCTCTATGACTTCTCGACCAGGAAGAGGGTCTGGTCATATTCGACCGGCTGCCCGTTCTCGACCATGATCTTGACGATTTTTCCGGCGACGTCGGCTTCGATCTCGTTCATCAGCTTCATCGCCTCGATGATGCAGAGAACAGCCCCCGGGCGGATCACGCTCCCCACCTGGATGAAGGGGGCCGCGTCGGGGGCGGGGGAACGGTAGTACGTGCCGACAATCGGGGACTTGATCTCGTGGAAGGGGGGCGTGGTGACCGGAGGTGCGGGTTCGGCGCCGCCTTCCGGGAGGGACGCCTGCGGGAGGGAAGCGCCCGGCCCGGGAGGAAGCGCTGCCTGGGGGGCGTACGGCACCGGATATGCGGGGACGGCGTGAGGGTTTTTCGCGACGCGGATCTTCTTCCCTTCCTCTTCAATCTCGATCTCGTCGACGGCGCTCTCGGAGAGAAGCTTCACCAGCTTCCTGACGTAATTTAGATCCATGCGGTCTCCGCCTTGGTCACATGTTCACGGGAGGACAGACGCTTGCGCGCACCCCTCCATCCTTCCACCGGCTTCCCCCCCACGGATTTCATGCCTTGACGCGCTCGATGTACGCACCCGTCCTTGTGTCGATCTTTACGACGTCTCCCTCGTTAAGGAACAGGGGGACGTTCACCGTTGCTCCTGTCTCCACGGTTGCGGGTTTCGTCCCCGCGTTCGCGCTGTCCCCGCGGACCCCCGGCACGGTTTCCGTCACCTTCAGCTCGACGGTGATCGGGAGCTCCACCCCGGTGATGTCGTTCCCGTTGAACAGTATGTCCACCGACTCTCCGTCCTTGAGGAATTTTGCCCCCTCCCCGAGCTGTTCGCCGGAGACGGAGAGCTGTTCATAGTTCAGCTTATCCATGAAGACGTAACCGGTCCCGTCCCTGTAGAGGAACTGGAACTCTTTCCGCTCGATGCGAATCGTGTCGATCGACTCGCCGGCCCGGAACCGGTTTTCGATGACCTTGCCGCTCTTGAGGTTTTTCAGCTTCGTGCGGACGAATGCCCGCCAGTTCCCCGGGTTGACATGCTGAAATTCGATGACCGTCCAGAGCTCGTTGTTGTATTTGATGACCAGACCCGGCCGGAAATCAGAGGTCGAAGACATAACCCGCCGCACAATGATGGGAAAATGGCGAAAATGAGAAGAAATATACAGACTGCTGTGCTGAAAGTCAACCTGACCTGACCGCGGAATGCCGCGGGATTGAGTATTCACCCGTAATACACGATATTGAGTTCTTACACTTCCCGCATCCCCAACATGCGAAGGGCGATACTGCTGCTGCTGATTCTGCCGGCATGCGCACGGCCGGCGGGAGACTCCGCCCGGCCGGGCCGGGAGAGGACCGCGCACCTTTTCGCAGCGCTCGTCGAGACCGCGGCGAGGAGCGCTCAGGCGGGACTGGACAGCGCCCGGGCGGGCGCCGCGGCCGATTCGGTGCTGAGGAGCGAAAATTTCACGCGGCAGGAATTTCTTTCCGAGGTGCGTGCCCTGAACCGGGACGTGACGCAGTGGCGGGAGGTAAGCGACGATGCGGCGCGCATACTTGAGCAACGGGTGGCCGCCCGCGCCGCGCCGCGATGACAATCACGGCGCCGCTTTGGGGGGCGCCTGAAAGTCATTCCAGCGCCGTATCCGGATGGGCCTTCTTCAGCGTGAAGGCGAACGTGCTCCCTCTTCCCACCTGGCTCTCGACCCAGATCTGTCCCCCGTGTGCCTTGACGATCTCCCTGCAGATCCAGAGCCCGAGCCCCGACCCCTTGATCTCCTTCGCCTGAGGCGTGTCAACGCGCGAAAATTTCTGGAAGAGCTTGCCCTGCTGGTCCGCCGGGATCCCGATCCCCTCGTCGGTCACCGCGACAACGAGCTGCTCGGCGGAATGATGCGCCGCCCGGATCGTCACTTTCCCCCCCGCGGGGGAATACTTGACGGCGTTCGACAGGAGGTTCTGAAGAACCTGACGCAACTTCGTCTGGTCTCCGCGGACGTACGCCACGCGCGGGTCGACCTCATAGTTCACGGTATGCCTGCCGGAGATCGTGACCATGGAGATCGTGTCCTTGATAAGGCGCTCCAGGCTGACCATGTTGAAGAAATAGCTGAGCTGCCCGGACTCCATCTTGGTCATGGAGAGGGTGTCCTCCGCCAGCCGGATGAGCCTGTTCGCCTGATCGACGATCACGGTCAGGTATTCGCGCAGGCGCCTGGTGTCCACCAGGTCGGGTCTCTTCAGCAGCGCGCCGGCCGCCAGGACGATGCTCGCCAGGGGCGACCGGAAGTCATGCGAAACGATNNTAGAGCTGCGCATTCTTGATTGCGCTCCCCATCTGGTCGCAGAGGGTCTCGAGAACGACCGCGTCGGTCTCGTCGAATGCCTGCCGGCGCGCGTCCTCGACGTTCAGCACGCCCACGATCTCGTGCTCCACCCGGATCGGGATCGCCATCTCGGAGAGGGTCTCCGCGTACAGGTTGGTGCGGTACCGCGGATCCTGCGTCACGTCCCCCGACATCACCGGCTCGTCGTGGCTGATCGCCCAGCCGACGATCCCCTCGCTGAATTTCTGCCTGTACCCCGCAGGCAGGAAATCGACGTGCGTCCCCGAGTGGGCCACAAGGTACGCTTCCTGCCGGGAGCGGTCAACGAGAAATATCGATACATCGAAAAAACCGCACGTCTTCCGGATGGTTTCGGCGGCCGCCGACAGGAGCTGGTCCAGCTCCAGCGTGGATGTGAGGTCCTCGGCAAGTTCATTGACGAGCTCGATCTGCGAGATGCGCCGATGCGCGTCGTCGATCATCGCGTTGTTCTGGAGGGCGACAGCCACCTGGGTGGCGAGGAGCTGGGCGAGCACAATGTCCCTCTCCCCGTACGCCGCGCGCTCCTCCGAGGCGATCCCCAGCGTCCCGATCGTCTCATCCCCCGTCCGCAGGGGGACCATGAGCAGTGTCCGCATTCCGGAAGCCCTGAGCTGCGACTCGGGGACACCTTCCCGGGCCGGGCCGGGTTCACCGGGCGGATCCCCGCCGGCCTCGGCCAGATCGACGCAGAGGGGAGACTGGTTCATTATGACGGTGCCCGCGACTCCCGCGGAGGCGGGGTGACGCNNTCCCTGCTCCGTGCGGCGTCGATCTGGAGAGCGATCTCGTGCAGCGTGCTGACTCTGCCGGTGAAACTGTCCGGGGGAACGATCGACGGGCCGCTCTCCGCAGGCGCAAGCTCCTTCGCCGCGGCGATCCCGGCCAACGGCGGGTCGGCTGGACTCTGCTTATCCTGGTCTGTCATTGTCTGTTGAGGGAGGATTGTGCGCGCAATGTCCGCTCCAACGGTCGCTCCCGGAAACCGCGTGATTGTCGATGGCGCCATCGTTGATCCCGGACCTGCGGCGTAGCAGGCGCGGGTTCCGGGGGCGGCTACGTGACCTCGCCGACGAACACGGCGGGCTCCTTCCTTCGTTTCAGCCAGGTCATGACGCCCCCGGCCTGTCGTTCGGGAACGATCATCACCAGGCCGATCCCCAGGTTGAACGTGCGGCGCATGTCCTCCTCCGGAACTCTCCCGGTCCCCTGTATCAGTCCGAAGACCGGCGGCCGGTCCCAGGCATCCCACCGTATGCTCAGCGATCGCCCGCGCGGAAGGATCCGCCGCGTGTTCCCGACGATCCCGCCCCCCGTGACGTGCGAGAGACCTCTGATGTCGAACCTGGGGAGGAGCGGCCGCACCACGCCGAGGTACGACCGGTGGACGGCAAGGAGCGATTCACCCAGCGTTGTGCCGAGCTCGTCGATGTGATCCTCCGGGGAATATTTCGGGAAGAGCACCTTGCGGGCGAGCGAGAACCCGTTTGTGTGGAGTCCCGTCGAGGGGAGCCCGATCAGAACGTCTCCTTTCCTGATCCGCCGGCCGTCGATGATCCTGTGCTTCTCCGCGACCCCCACGATCATCCCCGCAAGGTCATATTCGTCCGGCTCATAGAGTCCCGGCATCTCCGCGGTCTCCCCCCCGATCAGCGAGCAGAGGTTCTCTCTGCACGCCTGTGCAAATCCCGCGATCACGCGCGCGGCGATCCCGACACTCAGAGCTCCGGTCGCATAGTAATCGAGGAAGAACAGGGGGCGGGCCCCGCAGACGAGTATGTCGTTGACGCAGTGGTTGACGAGATCCTGACCCACGGTGTCGTAGGTGTTCATCATCCGGGCGACAAGAAGCTTCGTCCCGACCCCGTCAACGCTGGAAACAAGAACAGGGGATTTCATCCCCTGGAAGCGCGCGTCAAAGAACGCTCCAAACCCCCCTATCTCATTCAAAACCCCTTTCCTGAACGTCGATCTGACGGATTTCTTTATCTGCCTGACAAATCTCTCCCCTTCGGAAATGCTCACCCCGGCTTCGGCATATGTGAGTGTCACGGAGCATCCCCCTTTGTTCTGAAGCGAGCGTATGATATTGAGGATTTTCTCGAATTGCAACATCGACCCGAACGTTCGCATATTTTTTCAGATTACTCACTTATGCCTTGATACTCATGATGGGGGGGAGTACATTTGATAGGTTTCCAATTCAATCGGTCGCCAGGTATGAAATCTGTCAGGTTTGCTGACGGGGAATCGTTCCATGTAGGAAAAATTCTGTGTCTTGGGAGGAATTACCCCGAGCACATCAAAGAAATGAAGGCGGAGACAGTTTCTGCTCCCGTCGTGTTCATCAAACCCTCGACGGCACTTGTTGAATCGGGGGGATGGGTCGTGATCCCTCCGATCTCGGACGACATGCATCACGAAGTGGAACTCGTCGTTGTGATCGGCCGGGACGGGCGGGGCATCCCGGCGGAACAGGCGATGGAGTACGTGGCCGGGTACGCCGTGGGTCTCGACATGACGCTGCGCGACGTGCAGGCCGACGCGAAAAAGCGCGGACTCCCCTGGACCGTTGCAAAAGGATTCGATACCTCGGCGCCATTGTCCGCGGCTGTGCGGGTCGGGCGTGTGAGCGATCCGCACGCGCTGTCGATCGAGCTCCGGGTCAACGGCGCCGTGCGCCAGTCGTCGAACACGCGGCAGATGATCCTGCGCATCCCCGGGATCATCGCATACTGTTCGACGGTGTTTTCGCTTGAAGCGGGAGACCTGATTTTTACCGGCACGCCCGAGGGAGTGGGGCGCGTGGTTTCCGGAGACAGGATCGACGCGCACATCGCATCGATCGGTTCCCTGACGGTCGGAGTCCGATAACACCAGCATGGCACGTATCATTTCAGTCGCGCTTCCGAAAGGCGGAGTCGGCAAAACGACGACGGCGGTGAACCTCGCCGCGAGCCTTGCGGTGGCCGAACAGCGGACGCTGCTCATCGACATGGATACGTTCGGAGCCTCCGGGCTCTCTCTCGGGTTCACCGAGGGGACNNTCCTCGACTTCATCCCCGCCAACGTCCGGTCGATGCAGATGGAGGAACGGATGATCCGTGTGGCTGATAACAGGGGGATCCTGCGGAACGCCCTCCGCGGCGTCGCGGGTGAGTATGACTTCGTCATACTCGATTGTCCCCCCTTCCTGCGGGGCCTCTCCGCCAATGCCCTCATAGCCTCTGATTCCGTCCTGATCCCGGTCAAGTCCGGCCACTTCGCCCTCGAAGCCGTCGACCGGCTTTTCAAATACCTTGAGTGGGTGAAGGAAGTATCCCACAAGAGCGTCGACGTCGAGGGGATACTTATCACGATGCACGAGCCGAACACCCGGGTCTCCGATATCACGATCCGCGAGCTGACCGCGAAGTACGGCAAGTATATGTTCGCGACGTCCATACCGCGGAACACCGCCCTCAGCGAAGCGAGCTTCTACGGCAAACCCGCGATCCTGTACAGCGTCAATTGCCGCGGTGCATCCGCCTACCTCAAACTCGCGCGTGAAATACTCGCGCGGAACGTCCTGCGCGCCTCCGCTCTCCCGCCGAAGGTTGCTCAGCTCAGCCGGCAGGCGTAGGCCTCATGGGCCCAGGGCCGGCACTCCTTTTTCTCTGCATTCTGAATACCTCCGGACAGGACTCAGCGAAAACCGACTGGAACGATTACGCCTGGCCGACGGAGGCGGGGAGGATCGTCACATCGACGTTCGGTGAATACCGCCGCACGCACTTCCATGCCGGGATCGACATTTCGAGCGGCGATGTCCAGGGATACGGGGTGTTCGCATCCCGTTCCGGCTACGTCTCCCGGATCAGGATCAGTCCGGTCGGGTACGGGAAGATGCTCTACATCCGTCATCCTGACGGATTCACAACGACATACGCGCATCTCGAAAGATTCTCCCCTGCGATCGACGCCCGCGCCGCACGCGAGCAGCGGGCGCTCGGCGCATATCCCGTGGACATTGCGTGCGCGCCGCAGGAATTCCCCGTCCGGAAAGGGGACCTCGTCGGTCTGACGGGCCAGACCGGCGCCGCCTCACCCCACCTGCATTTCGAGATCAGAGACCAGGAAGGAAATCCGGTGAACCCGTTCCTCGCACCCATGCTCCGCGTTCCCGACACCATCCCCCCCTCCATCATGCGCATCGCCGTCTCTCCCCTCTCGCCGGATGCGACCGTGGACGGTGGTAATTCGCCGCGGACGTACGGTGCGGAATCAGTCCGTGGGAACACGGTGCATCTCCCTGTCCCGATTATCATCACGGGGGAGGCCGGATTCTCGGTCGAGGCCAGGGACCGGATTCCCGGGAGCCGGTTCAGAAACGGCGTCTACACGCGGACGCTGTTCATCGACGGCGCACCGGTGTATGCCGCGCGCTTCGACAGGACCCCCTGGAACGAGGCGCATGAGATCGACCTCTGCTTTGAACGCTCGCTCTCCGGGTCCGGGGGAGGCCGGCTTGCGAAGCTCTACATGGACTCGCCGAATCACCTTCCCTTTTACACGCCACGCTCCCCGCGATCGGGGATCATCGACTGCGCCTCATACACCCCCGGCGCGCACGCGTTCCGGATCCTCTGCACCGACTTCCCGGGGAACAGCGCCGAAGTCACCGGCATTCTGGTCACGAGCCGCGTCCCGGCCGGGAGCGCGGAGCGCTCCGGGAACGATATCGCACTAAAGCTTTTTGCACCGGAGGATGTGGCAAAAATCTCTCTTGCAGCCCGCCCCCCCGGCGGGTCCTGGTCCCGGCATGAATGGTACGCTCCGTCAGGGGGGTTTCCCACCTCCCTCCTCCTTCCTCTCCCGGGAGTGAACAATGAGATAGCGTCACTCGTTATGGAGAACAGGTGGGGGACGCGGTCCCCCGCAAAGCTGTTCGCCGGGGCATCCGCCGGCGGGAGCGCCCCCTCAATTCACCTCACATGTGATGCGGGGGAGGAATACGTCCGCGTGCACATCGCCGCGCACGGAGCCCTTCCGTCACCCCCCTCGGTCACTGTCGAAGAGGGGACGCGCAGAAGCACTGTGATCATGGCCGCGGCCGGCCCGGAAGAGTACACAGGATGGTTCAGGCCTCGCGAGGAATTCAGGGGGACGCGGCGTATCATGGCGGAAGCGTCTTCCGCTTCCGGGCGGGCGTCGGATTCCGCGGCGATCGATCTCCAGCCGGTGCTCCCGGGAACTACCGGCGTGATTGCGGCCGACGGGGGGAGACTGCTCATACGGTACGACTCACTCTCGGTGTTGAAGCCCCTTTTCCTGCGGATCGGGAAGACCCCCGGAGACGACGGGCCCGTGTACACGCTGGAACCGGAAGGCGCGGTGCTGGGGAGCGGACTCACGGCGACGATCCGTCCCGGAACCCCGGGGGGGCACCGTGGACTGTTCCTCCGCACGAACGGGGGCTGGCAGTTCATCGGGGCACACGGGGACGGGGAGGAGCCGGCGTGCACCGGGAGAGTCAGCGGAACTCTCGGCGAGGTGACGCTGCTCGCCGACAGCACGCCCCCGGCCGTCGTACGGATGTCCGTCGCACATCGCGCGGGCGGGGAACCGGAGATCGTCGTCCGGTTCCGGGACGACCGCGCAGGCGTTGAATATGACGGCCTAAAAATGTACATTGACGGAAACATCGTGATACCGGAAATCGACGGCAGACGCCACAGGGCGGTCTACAAGCCCGCCGAACCGCTCGGGCGCGGTCCCCATCAGATGACCATGCGCCTTGTCGACAGGATTGGGAATTCGAGCACAACGCAGCGGCGGTTCGTCCTTCCGTAATACCGGTCTTCCCCTTCATCATACATCTCCCGGAGTGAGCGAGTTGCCCGACACAGAACAGTCCCCCCCGACATCCAAGACGTATTCACCCCGCGATGTCGAATCGAAATGGTACGCAATCTGGGAGCGGTCGGGTTTCTTTCATGCAGTCGTGAACCCGGCGCTCACGCCGTACACCATCGTCATTCCCCCCCCGAACGTCACCGGCGTCCTCCATATGGGGCATATACTCAACAGCACGCTCCAGGACGTCCTGATCCGGTACAAGCGGATGACAGGGTTCGAGGCCTGCTGGATCCCGGGTATGGACCACGCAGGCATCGCGACGCAGCACGTGGTGGAGCGCTCTCTGCAAAAGGAGGGGAAGACACGGCACGACCTCGGGCGGGAGAAATTCGTCGAGCGGGTATGGGCGTGGAAACAACAGTATGGCGGCGGCATCGTACGGCAGCTCAGGACGCTCGGGGCTTCGTGCGACTGGGAGCGGGAAAAATTTACGATGGATGAGACGCTCTCCAACGCCGTGCGGGAAGTCTTTGTCAGCCTGTACGAAGACGGGCTTATCTACCGGGGAAAGTACATCATCAACTGGTGTCCCAGAGACCACACGGCCATCAGCGACGACGAGGTCACCTACAGCGAGCAACAGGGGAAGCTCTATTACATCCGGTACCCGCTCTCCCTCAGGAGTGCCGGGTTCCTGACCGTGGCAACGACGCGGCCGGAAACCATGTTCGGTGACACCGCCATCGCGGTACATCCGGCTGACGAGAGGTTCGCGCATCTCGCCGGAGCTCTCGCGAGGATCCCCCTCACGGACCGCGACATCCCGGTCATTGCCGATGAGTCCGTGGATCCCGCGTTCGGCACGGGAATGGTCAAAGTCACGCCCGCCCACGACCCGAATGACTACCTCATCGGTCAGCGTCATGCGCTCGGACAGATCAACATCTTCGACGTCTCCGCAAAACTGAACGACAATGCCCCCGGGCCGTACCGCGGCATGGACAGGTACGAGGCCCGGGAGCGGATACTGCACGACCTTGCGGAAGCGGGGCTCCTTGCCAGGACGGCGGACCACGTCAACAGGGTGGGGCGGTGCTACCGGTGCGACACGGTGATCGAGCCGTACCTCTCAGACCAGTGGTTCGTCCGGATGGAGCCGCTCGCACGGCCCGCACTGGATGTCCTCAGGGACGGCACGATCAGATTTTACCCCGACAGGTGGACGAAGGTCTACGAGCACTGGATGACGAACATCAGGGACTGGTGCATCTCGCGCCAGCTCTGGTGGGGACACCGCATCCCCGTCTGGTACTGCACGCTGAACAAAACGGACCGGTGCAACGAGCCGGTCGTCAGCCGGACGACACCCTCCGTCTGCCCCCACTGCGGGGGAACGGGCCTCCGGCAGGACGAGGATGTCCTTGACACCTGGTTTTCTTCCTGGCTCTGGCCCTTTTCCGTTCACGACTGGCCCGCCCAGAAATCGACGGGGAAGGAGCAGGACCTCCGGTATTTCTACCCGACCGATACGCTTGTCACGGCGCCCGATATCATATTCTTCTGGGTCGCGCGGATGATCATGGCGGGGCTGAAATTCGGGCCGACGTTTACCGGGAGTGCCGACGCGACAAAGAACATCCCGTTCCGCGATGTCTATTTTACGAGCATGGTCCGGGACGCACGGGGGCGCAAGATGTCGAAATCGCTCGGGAACTCGCCGGAGCCCCTCGAGCTGATCGCCGAATACGGCGCCGATGCGGTCCGGTTCACCATACTCGCCCTGGCCCCGGTCGGTCAGGACATCATCTACGCGAAGGAAAAGAACGAGCTCGGACGGAACCTCGCGAATAAGATCTGGAACGCCGGACGCTTTCTGATGATGAACCGTGACCAGACCGGAGAGGGCGCGCGCGTCAGGGAGTTCAACACCGATCACTCCGACCTTGCCGACAGGTGGATACTCTCGAGGATCCATTCGACATTGCGCGACGTACGGGAGTCGATTGCCCTTTTCGAGTTCAACAGGGTGACACGGCAGATCTACGATTTCTTCTGGCACGACTACTGCGACTGGTACGTCGAGATGGTAAAATCCCGCCTGTACGGCCCGGAACCCCTCCCCGTCAAACAGGCCGTTGTGACCCGGGGCCTCGACGTCTACGATGCTGCGCTCCGCCTCCTGCACCCGATCATGCCCTTCGTCACCGAGGAACTGTGGCAGAGCATCAGGCCCAGGCCTTCCGGTGCGACAATCATGCGTGAGAGGATCCCCGGGCCGGACCCGGCACTCATCGACCCGGCGGTGGAGCGGCAGATGGCATTCGTCCAGGGAGTCATCGAAGCGGTCCGGACGATACGGGGGGAGATGTCGATCCCGCCGTCGAAAGAGATCAGCATCGTGATGACGGCCGGCGAGGCACACCCTCCGGAGGAGATCCGCAGATACGAAGGATACATGATGCGCCTCGCAAGGGTCACGTCGCTCTCGATTACCGAATCGGGGCTGCAGCCTCCCCTGTCGGCGACGGCGGTGGTGGAAGGGGAAGAGATATTCGTTCCGCTCGAGGGAGTGATCGATCTCGATCTCGAGCGAAACCGGCTCCGCCGGGAAATCGACAGGGTGACCGGCATGCTGAACGGCGTTGCGGCAAAACTNNAGGTAGGCGATGACCGGCGCGGGAGGGGCCCCGGAGCGCGGAGCGTTTGCCCGGGTGACCCCGGGGCTCATTCACGCGCTCTCGGACGCCTGCGGTTCAGCAAATGTTTTGACCGACCGGGAGTCGACAGAGGCGTACGGCCATGATGAGACCGAGGACCTCTCGTTCGCACCTGACGTCGTCGTGCGCCCTGCGGACGCCCGGGAGATTGCGCAGGTCCTGGTGCTCGCCGGCACTCACCGGGTACCTGTCACCCCGCGCGCGGGGGGGACGGGACTCTCCGGCGGCGCTCTCCCCGTCCACGGGGGGATCATCCTCTCAATGGAAAGACTGAACCGGATACTCGAGATCGACACGGCGAATCTTCAGGCCGTCGCCGAGTCCGGCGTCATCACACAGCATTTCCAGGAGGCGGTGGAACAGCAGCAGCTCTTCTATCCCCCCGACCCGGCATCCCGTGGAAGTTGCACGCTCGGCGGGAACCTGGCGGAGTGCGCGGGAGGGCCGCGCGCGGTGAAGTACGGCGTGACCAAGGACTACGTGCTCGGGCTCGAGGCGGTCCTTCCGACGGGAGCGATCATCAATACGGGGGGGCGGGTCCTCAAGAACGTGTCGGGATATAATCTGACGCAGCTGATCATCGGGAGCGAGGGGACGCTGGCGGTCATCACGAAGATCATTTTCCGCCTCATCCCTCTCCCCCGGATGCGACAGGTGTTGCTCGTCCCCTTCGATTCGCTTGAAGCGGCGGTTCAGTCGGTGGCGGGGATATTCCAGGCGGGGATCACCCCCTCCGCCCTCGAGTTCATGGAACGGGCCGCCGTCAGGGCTGCCGAGGAGAGGCAGGGAAAGAAGTTCCCGAACGGCGACGCTGAGGCACAGCTCCTTGTCGAGGTCGACGGGAACAACGAAGAGGCGCTGGCCGGCGACATCGAGGCAATTGCGCGTGTCGTCGGGACACACGGGGCCACCGACGTGCTGCTCGCCGATGACCGGCAGAAAGTCTCGGACGTGTGGGCGCTCCGCCGCGGGATCGGGGAGGCGGTCAAATCGATTTCCGCCTACCGGGAGGAAGACACCGTCGTCCCCCGCGCGCGGCTCCCCCTGCTTGTCAGGGGAGTGAAGGAAATATGCTCCCGCTACGGGATCACGTCGATCTGCTACGGGCACGCAGGGGATGGGAATGTCCATGTCAACCTTCTGAAGGGGGGGCTGCAGGACGACACATGGAATGCCGGGATCGAGCCCGCAATACGCGAGATCTTCACGCTGACCGTCTCACTCGGCGGGACGATCTCCGGCGAGCACGGCATCGGATACACGCAAAGGCCGTATCTCCCGATCGCGCTCCCGGAGGCGGAAATCAGCATCATGAAAGCGGTCAAGCGGGCGTTTGACCCGGAAGGGATACTCAATCCCGGAAAGATATTCCTCTGATTTGTATTTTCCCCCGTTGTCGCTATATTCACTGGAGGCACCCGGGGACGATTCACACCCTTCGGACACATGAACCGAGCAACGATCGACCGCATCATCGATGAGATACTGGCTGAAAGGCCGGCCGGAGAGATACGCCCCCGCCATGAATGCTGCAGGGACGGGTTCTGCGACGACACGCTGTGCGTCGTTCACAACAGTGCGGGAGTGCGGAACATCGTCGGGAACGGCGCCTCGCGTGTCTCTGCGGGAGCAGGCGTGGAAAAGGCCGGCGGCGTCGAGCCTGACCTCGCCGCGTTGATCGACCACACCCTCCTCAAACCGGACGCGACCGTGAGTGAGATCGAACAGCTCTGCGCGGAGGCGATCAAATTCTCCTTCGCGAGCGTCTGCATCAACCCCGGCTACGTCCCCCTCTGCGCACGGCTCTGCAGGGGGAGCGACGTGAAGGTCTGCACGGTGATCGGCTTCCCCCTGGGCGCCACCTCCACCGCCTCAAAGGCATTCGAAGCGGAGCAGGCCATCAGGGACGGAGCCCAGGAAGTGGACATGGTGATCAACGTCGGGATGCTCAAGACGGGGGAGCACGACTACGTCGAGTCTGATATTGTCGCCGTCACCGGCACTGCACGCCGGGCCCGTGTCCTGTCCAAGGTGATCATCGAGACCGGCCTTTTGACCGACGAGGAAAAAATCAAAGCGTGTGTTCTTGCGAAACGGGCCGGAGCCGACTTCGTCAAGACCTCGACCGGATTCGCGAAGGGGGGAGCGACGGCGGGAGATGTCGCCCTCATGCGGCGCGTGGTGGGGAGTGCCATGGGAGTCAAAGCCTCCGGCGGCGTGCGGAGCCGCGAAGACGCGCTGACGATGGTCGCCTCGGGAGCGGACCGGATCGGAGCCAGCGCGAGCGTGAAGATTGTCAGCGGTGAGTCCGGGACACCGTCGAAAGGGTACTGATGAGGACCGCTCTCCTGGTGATGATGGCATCGGCGCTCGGGGTCTCCCTTCCCGGCTGCGGATCGTCCGGACCACCCGCCGTTGCGGGAAACCCCGCGCCCCCGTCTCCCCGGAACGAAGGCCAGGAGAGGGTACAGTTTCACACTCAGGCGGACACTGTCACCGCGCTGCACGGCTCGGAGCTCGGCATCGTCGGGACGCCGGGACGGACGCCACAGATCCGCTTCATGGTGCAGATCGGTGCGTTCAGGGACCCGCACCACGCGAGCGCGGTGCAGGCGGGGGCCCGGAAGCGGTACCACATGCCGGTGCTGAACGATTTCCTCGCCGGTCCCGGTCTCTACCAGATACGGATCGGTTTCTTTGAGTCGCGCGAGAACGCGCGCTCCTTCCAGCAGCAGATGAAGCGGGACCACCCCTCGGAATACGGAGATTCATGGATCGTCCAGCTCAAATGGTAAAGAGCATGAAATCCATCGCTGTCCTTGTGATCCCGGCAGCCCTTCTCTGCGCCTGCTCCGCCGGGAAGGAGACCGCGCATGAAACCCCCGCGTCCGCTGCAACGGATGCTATGGGGCGCTACGAGTCGGATTTCCGCCCGTCGGATCACGACACTCTGCCGGCTCCCCTGTCGCACGCGGAAGCCCCGCTCCTGCGGCAAAACCCGGATAATTCCGGGAACGCCGCCGCACCGGAAGGGGAACTGGTTCAGGGTTTCCGCGTCCAGATATATTCAACCACGGACATCGATGCCGCGAAGGCAAAGAAGCTCGAGGCGGAATCCGACTTCCCGTCGGAATGGTTCTACCTCCAGTACGATCCCCCCACCTACAAGATCCGGGGGGGGAATTTTATTCAGCGCTACGAGGCGGAGAGGTTCGTCAGGCTGGCGGCAGAGAAAGGATTCGGGGATTCGTGGACGGTCCCTGAGAAGGTATTCAAGCAGGCGCCCCCCCCCGCACACTGATTCATCCCGACCCGGCTTTGCTATCTGAATTTCACGAGCACGCCTTCCACTCCCCAGCGTGCCCTGACGCGTATCGTATCCGGAAAGACCGTGAAGCGGTCCGAGGGACGAAACGGCGCGGGGACGCCGAACGCATACTCCCCGGAACCCCCGGAATCATTGAAGGCACTTATCGTATATTTCCCCTCCGGAAGTTCCGCAAACGCGAACGGACCGGGTGACCCCATACGGATTGTCGATGAGTGCCGGGGGGTGATGTTGATGCTGGACGCCGTCAGGACGATCTTTCCGCCCCGCGCATCCCGGACGATCCCCGAGATGCTCCCCGTGTTCCTCAGGTCGAGCGTCTGAAAATGAAAGACGAACATCGAATCACTGTAGGTACGTCCCGACAGGCTTCTCACGGAGTCCATGGCGACCCGGAGCGTGTACCACGCATACGCCGGCAATGGCCCCCGGGGGATGAGCGCAAACGATTCAGCTCCGGTCCAGAGAGACCGCGCCGGGACATCCCTACTCATGCTGTCCCTGAGCACCGCCCCCCCGGAGAGTGAAAAAGGGAGGACCGGATCGGTGAACCGCACTTCAATCACGGGGTTGAGCGGAAGACCGCGGGCGCTGTCTTTGAGATCCTGGACGCGTATCGAAGGTCTGAGCGTGTCCATGATGAGCGTCCCTTCGAATATCTCGCCGCGGGCACCCCCGTTTATCAGGTTCCCGGCCAGGTCCGCCACGCCGCGGACCGTGAGCCGGTAGACGGCAGGGCTGTCCAGCGGGACGTCTGTGAATATCCCCGCGACAGAGGGCTGAAATCTGTCAAGGTAGACGAGCCGGATCGGGACCGGGCGCGCCGAGAGCGTATCCACGATGGTGAATGTGCTCTTTGTGAAGGACGCCGAGTCGAGGGGCTCGCTGAACCTCACTCCGATCCGGCGGCGGTCCTGCGCCCTGACCCCCGCAGTGAAGGGGCGGGTTGTATCCTCCTTCGAGAGCCGGTACCAGAGATCGTTGACGACGGGCTCCCGGGAGGAAAGGATGAAGTCCCCCGGGGGGACGCCGAACTGATCGATCTCCCGGTCATAAATGAAATTATGATACTCGTCCCTCACGGCGAACACCCGGTATGGACCGAACGCCAGGTGGGCGAGCGAAAAGGTGCCGTCCTTCCCCGTCTGTGTGACGTAATCAGGTTTGACCCTTGATGGATCCAGTGTGTCCGGGAGGAGGCCCGACAGACGGTAGGCGAATATCAGTACCCCTTCGGGTTTTTCGTCGAAGACCCGCCCGTTGATGAATCCCCTGTCGATGGAATCCCCCGTGGAGAATGCCAGCGTAAATGATGCCCCCATCCGGTTCCCTTCACGCAGGTCAGCGACGTCGGTCCCCACGTTGACGACATACGTGGTATTTTCCCTCAATTTTCCAGAGAATGTGAACGTCACCGCTTTCCCGCTCCAGTCGTAACGGAGGTCCCCCGGGTACGGCGAAATGAATATTGATTCCTCCACGCTCCGCCGGTCGACGTACTTGCTGAACTCGAGCGTGATGGCATCCGGTACCGCCCGGACCGCGTTGCTGTCGGGAAATGTCCGGACGATGGCCGGAGGGACTGTGTCTCTCGGGCCGCCTCCGGGAGGGACCTGCCCTGCGCACCCTGCGAGAATGACCGCAAGTACCGCCGCCGGTATCAGGGGAAAATAATTTCTCGGATCAGGAACCATTGTCAGCGCCATGACGTTAGAATGTTTGAATGCCGGAAGGTTCCGGCATCAGGTCTTGCAGAGTGTACGGGGTACCCGGGTGTGTGGTTGGCTGTGACGCGTCGCTGGTGGGTGGTGACGTTGATGGCAATCCCGGGTTACCCCTTTTTTTTCTCCCCTTTACTCCCTCCGTGACGCCGACCCCGCCGCCGCACGCAGCCGTCTCTCGCGCCTGAATAACCTGACATAATGGAGATGTTCGTCGTAGGTCCGCGTGAACCAGTGTCCTCCCCTTCCGTTTGCCACGAAGAAGAGATAGCCGTTCCCCCGGGGGTACAGCGCCGCAATGATGGATGCTTTCCCGGGGTTGTTCACCGGACCGGGGGGGAGCCCCTGGAAACGGTACGTGTTGTACGGCGTGTTGGATTTCAGGTCCGCATATGTGAGCCGGCGCGGTCCGTTTTCGAGGACGTACTGTATCGTCGGATCCGCTTCGAGCCTCATCCCTTTCCTGATGCGGTTGTGGTATACTCCCGAGATGATCGGGCGTTCCTCGTCCAGCACCGCCTCCCCCTCGACAATCGACGCAAATGTCACTGCCTGATGGACATCCCATCCGAATTCACGGCACTTCGCCCGAAGCGTGTCATTGAAAAACCTCTGGAATGCCTCCACCTGCCGCCGCATGATCTCCCGTTCATCCTGTTCCCAGTAGAAATCATACGTGCCCGGGAGGAGGTATCCTTCGAGTCCCCCCGCGTCGATTCCCTGCGAGCGCGCAAAGAGCGGATCGAAGGCGAGCCGCGCGTATTTTGACGAGTCGATGCCGAGCGACCTGGAAAAAATCCGCGCCTGGGCCCGTATCCTCGACCCCTCCGGCACAGGGACATGTATGACCTGGTTCCCCCTCCCCGAACGGAGCATCGAGAAGAGATCCATGTTCGAAATCCCGCTCTGAAGGAGGTACTTCCCCACCTGCACTCTGTCGGCACCCCCCATTGCGCGCGCAACGGCCATGAACTGGAGACGGCTCCGGATGATCCCTTTCGATTCGAGCGAATCAACGACAGAGGCAAAGGACTGGCCGCGCGAAAGATAGAGAACGCGCTCCCCTCCGCCGGTGAACGTGTTCGGCCCGAACAGCACCCAGACAATCGATGCGGTGCAGGCGAGCAACGCGACCATGAGAACCGCCAGCGCCCGCCGGAGCAGTTTTCCCGGGACCGTCACCTGCGGTTCCCCCGGGCGGCATCAACCCGCGCGAGGGCGGCGCGGGCCTTCCAGAGGGTGGGCTGTATCGCCAGCGCCCGTCCGAGCGAAGCCTCCGCCTCCGGGATCTTCCCCGCCGACAGAAGCGCCACCCCGAGGTTCAGGTACAGCCGCGACGAGAGGGGATCCATCCGGAGTGCCGCCTTCAGGACCGTTATCGCGGTCCCCGTCTCTCCCCTTGCCAGATACGACAGTCCGAGTTGCTCGAGGCCGGCCACGTTTCCTGCAACGATGTGGAGCCGGGACGGATCGAACTGGAAGACTTCCATGATCTCCGGCCGGGCTTCATCGGTCTGGAACAGAGGATCGACGTTCACGATCTCGAACCAGTTGCGGAGGACCGCCAGATGCGTCACATGCTTCCGCAAAAGAAACGCCCTGAGCGAATCCAGGTTGTGCAGATTGGGGATCATCTCCGGGGAGACGAGTCCGACCATATCGATGACCCGGCGTCCCGAATAAAACCCGATAGCCCCGACGTCATGCGTGGCAACGACCGCCCCTTCGGGAAGGTTGTCGTGCAGCCAGTGCGCCGTCCTCACCTGGCGCTCACTGATGTATCTGCAGGTCGCCGCGTATCTCCCGCTCATCGCCTCCCCACCGTAGAAGAACTGTACGACGGCGACAAGGACCAGCGCCACCGGGACGAGCGGGTACCTCCGGGGGGGCGCCCTGGCAAAGAGCCTCCGCTGAATGAACTCACCCGCGGCAGAGGCGCCAAGCAAACCGAGAACCAGAAACGGCGGTATCACAGGCATCATGTAGCGCCCCTCCTGGTACAGGTAGGGAAGCTTCCTCCAGAACGCCAGGAACATCAGCACGATCCAGCAGACAAGAATGATCGGTTCCAGGCGCCGGGCCCGCACGATGTCGCGCACCGCAACGACGGCGCCGAGCGCCGCCAGAACCGCTATCGCAGTCATGTGCCCGCCGGTGAGAAAACCAAATACATTCGCCGGGAAGTCCGGCGGGCCAGACTCGTAGAACTTCATTTTCGCCGCGTAGGTATTCGGAAAGAACGAACCGGAGAGAAGGAAGTTCAGCACGAAGTACCCGGCGACGATCGCGAAAAAAAGGCCGATCGACAGGGGCAGCCCGCCGGCGCGTCCCCTGAGCGCCGGGCGTGATGACCCATCCGCACGCTCTGAACTTGTAAGGAACGCCCCGTACGCTGCTCCCCCGGCGAGGAGCGCGATCAGCATCAATCCCTCAGGCCGGATCCAGAGGAGCACTCCGAGACAGGGGGGGAGTACCCGCCACGCCCGGGCGGCGAACAGGTACAGCGACGCAAGCACGCCTGCGATAAAGAGCGTCGTTTCCATTCCCGAAAGCGCCGCCCACTCCATGCGGGGCTCCAGAAGGAAGACGCATAGTCCGGCCAGCGCGAAGAGGGGGCGGTCAGGGACCAGTCGCCGCAGGAGCAGAAAGAAAAACAGGCCCGCGGCGGCGAAGAAGGTGATCCCCATGACGTAGCTGAGGAGCATCTCATCCGACGTGAAGAAGAACCCGAGTGAGAGAAGGATCGTATACAGCGGCGAGGTGGAGCCGGCTGTGACCATCTCATTCCGGAAGTAAGAAAACGCTCCGAACTCGCGCAGATTCCTGGCAAACTGAAGATGGATCCATGGATCATCCAGGGGGAAACCCGGCCCCCCGTTCGCCTTCAGGGATGACAGGAGGAGAAGACAGATCCGCGCAACGCCGAGGGCGATTATCAGCGCCGCCGCGGCAAGTTCTCGCCGGTGTGCGGGGGTCTTCTTCATGAGGCTTTGCCGGTCATTTCGAGGTATGCCACCGCCGGGGTCTCGTAGGCGGAGGTGAGCCCCCGGAGGAACCGCATCCAGCCGACATAGGCGATCATTGCCCCGTTGTCCATGCAGTATTCATTCCTGGGAGTGAACACACTGCACCCGCGCTTCCCCGCTATGTCACGGAGGGTGCGCCGGAGCGAGGAGTTCGCCGAGACCCCTCCCGCCAGCGCAATATCCTTGAGCCCGAGGCGGAGTGCGGCGCTCATGGTCCTTGCGACGAGGACGTCAACGATCGCAGCCTGGAAGCTCGCACAAATGTCCGCCATCTGCTTCCGGTTCAGGAGCGTGCTGGCCGCGCCGGATTCCCCCAACCCCTCCCGCCGGAGATAGTAGAGAACGGAAGTCTTTATCCCGCTGAAGCTGAAATCCAGCGTCCCCTCCTCCAGGAACGACCTGGGGAAGCGGACCGCAGCCGGGTTCCCTTCTGCTCCAAGTCTGTCGATGGCGGGACCCCCGGGATACCCCAGCCCGAGCATCTTCGCCACCTTGTCGAATGCTTCCCCTGCTGCATCATCCCGGGTCTCGCCGAGCACGACATGCCTGAAGGGTGCTTCCACATGGACGAGCATGGTATGCCCCCCGGATACGACGAGGGCGAGAAAAGGGTAGGCGGGGACATCCGCCTCGAGGAACACGGAATACAGGTGCCCCTCCATATGGTTGACGGCGGTAAACGGAATCCCCAGTCCGAATGCGAGCGCCTTCCCAAAGCTCAGGCCGACAAGCAGCGCACCCACGAGTCCCGGTCCCTGCGTTGCGGCGATCCCGTTGATCTCTTCCTTCGTTATCCCGCCGGCGGCAAGGGCCTCTCCGACAACCTGTATAATCAGCCGCTGGTGCGCCCGCGAAGCAAGCTCGGGGACGACCCCCCCGTAGGCGTTATGAATGAGCTGGGAGGATATCACGTTGGAGACGGCCTTCCCGTCCACGAGGAGAGCCGCAGACGTTTCATCACAGGACGTTTCAATGCCGAGGACGATCATGCCGCCGCGGGGGGGACGCATTTTTTCCATCTTTCCATTTTTTCATTGTACGGAACAACGGGCTGAATTTCAACAAACTGTTGCGCGGAACTTCTTTTTTCACTATCTTGATCACCTCACTTCTCATTGATTGGATGCCAGTATGGCAAAGGTGTGCGACATCTGCGGAAAGAAGCCGGTCACCGGCAACAACATCAGTCACGCCCACAACCTTACCCGCCGGCGCTGGGAACCCAACCTCCAGAACGTCCGCGCGAAGGTCGGCGGCCGCACGAAACGCCTCAGGGTATGCACGACGTGCATCAAATCGAACAGGGTGATGAAGGCCGCCTGAGATCCCTCCCCGGAGACTCCACCCTCTCCGCCCGACCCCGTGACGCCCGGCACGATGCACCCGGCCTGAGACAGGGTGCGGAACACGCCCGGCACGCGATTGACCCACCGCAGGGAACCACCGTATGGCAAGGCTTGAAATACAGCTCACGCTCCCCAATCAGCTCACGCTCCTCCGCATTCTCCTGACACCGGTCTTCGTCCTGCTCCTGATGTCGGGTTCCCCGCTCCACCTGCAGCTCTCACTCGTGGTGTTCGTCGTCGCGGCCCTGACCGACTGGTACGACGGGTGGATTGCACGGAAGATGGGGTTCAGCTCACGGTGGGGAAAATTCCTCGATCCGCTCGCCGACAAGATCCTCTCCTCCTCCGCTCTCCTCGCATTCGTGGGACTGAACCTTGTCGACGCGTGGATGGTCTGGATCGTTGTCGTGCGGGATTTCCTTATCACGGGACTCCGGAGCTACGCCGAGTACCTGGACAGGCCGATTGTCACAACGCGGGGAGCCCAGGCCAAGACTCTGGGGCAGTTCGTCGTCATCTATTATATCCTGATCCTCTACGTCGGAAGGAGCATCCCGGCAATCTACGACGAGTTCGGCCCGACAATTGAGACGCTCATGCATCCCAAGGTGCTTTTCGGCATGATGCTCCTTGTGACGCTCTCGACGGCGGGCACAGGCATCGCCTATCTCTTCGACAACAGGAAGGTCCTTCGCGAGCTTTATGAACGGAACCGTCCCGCAACATGATCCCCCGGCCGGGAGGCGCGTCCCCTTCGCCGTCCGGTTCATCGCCACCGGATTCTACACCGGCTACATCCCGTGGGCATCCGGAACATTCGGATCCCTCGCCGGCCTTCTCNNCCATGCTCCCCGTATTCATAGTTCTCGGGTTCGGGGCCGGCGTGTACACCGCGGGGCGGGTTGCGGAGGCGGAAGGGAACAGGCTGAACAGGAGCGCCGCTCTGGCCAAGGCGATGTTCCAGCCGGCCGGTCACGCGCAGCCGGACCCTTCCATCGTTGTCATCGATGAGATTGTCGGGATGTGGATCTCACTCGCCGGCGTCGGAACCGGACCGCTCCCGTTCATCACCGCATTCGTACTGTTCCGTCTCTTCGACGTGCTCAAGCCGGAGCCCGCCAGATCGCTCGAACGCCTTCCCCGGGGGTGGGGGATCATGCTTGACGATGTCGTGGCCGGGATCTACGCGAATGCCGGGACGCGGGCTGTCCTGTTTCTCTGGACGCTGTTCGTGAACGGAAGGGGATGAGTTGAACGCGCACATACTGACGATAGGGGATGAGCTGCTGATCGGGCAGGTTATCAATACGAACCAGGCGTTCATCGCCGAACGCCTCAACGCGATCGGCGTGGACATCGCATGCATGTCGACGGTCGGCGACGCGATGGAGGCGGTGCTCGGCGCACTCCGCACGGCATGGGATTCGGCGGAGGTGACGGTGGTGACCGGGGGACTGGGCCCGACGCACGACGACATCACACGGACTGCGGTCTGTGCGTTCTTCGGCACAGACCTGGTTCCGAATGAGGACGTCAGGCGCCACATCGGCGAGCTGATGAAGAAAAGAAATCTCCCCTGGACCGCCGCCGCGGAAGACCAGTCTCTTGTCCCCCGGAGCGCCGGAGTGGTCCCCAACCCTCTCGGCACGGCCCCGGGCCTCCGGTTCAGCGGGAAGGGGAAGACCATGTTCGTGCTTCCCGGCGTCCCCTACGAGATGAAGGAGATGATCGACGGATCGGTCATCCCGTTCCTCGCCCCCCTCGCCGGCGAGCAGGTCATACGCCACCGCACGCTTCTGACGACCGGCATACCGGAGAGTTTCCTTGCATCGCAGCTCGGCGACCTGGATCGACTCCTCGGCGGAGCATCGCTGGCGTTCCTCCCCTCCCCCGCAGGCGTCCGCCTGAGAATCACGGTGCACGGCAGGACATCCGCCGAAGCGGACGGCACGGTCCGCGACGTGGAGGGGCGGATACGTTCCCGGGTATCGCGCTACATCTACGGCACAGACGAAGAAGATCTCGAGACTGTCCTCGGGGGCATGCTCGCGGAAAGAAAGCTCACGATCGCGGTCGCCGAATCGTGCACGGGTGGACTCATCGCGCACAGGCTGACGAACGTCAGCGGGAGCTCGGCGTATTTCGAACGGGGGGTTGTGACATACAGCGACGCCTCGAAAACAGAACTTCTCCGGGTGCCCGCCGGCGTGATCGGCGCACACGGCGCGGTGAGCAGGGAAACGGCGGAATCGATGGCATCGGGAATACGCGGCGCGGCCCGCACGGACATCGGACTGTCGACGACCGGAATCGCCGGACCGTCGGGGGGAACTCCGTCAAAACCGGTCGGCACGGTATGGATCGGCATCGCCGACCCCGCCGGCACGCTCGCAGTGAAATTCAGTTTCGGCGAGGGACGCGTGCGCGTCAAGGAACGCGCGTCACAGGCGGCGATGGAACTTGTGCGCAGGCGGCTGCTGAAAATGGAGTAGGGGATGGACATGCTCAGGCTCTTCATCGCCGTCGACACNNCACGGGGCGTCCGGTGGGAGGCCGCCGGAAAACTCCATTGCACGCTCCGGTTCCTCGGGAGCGTTGAACGCTCCAGACTCGGCTCCATCGAGCAGCAGGTCGAACTGGGAACCGCCGGGATTCCTCCGCTCTCACTCACCTATGCGGGGATAGGCCTTTTCCCCGACGGCATCAGACCGCGCATCATCTGGATCGGCATCAGGGAGAAAGGGGGCGACCTCGCCCTCCTTCAGGAGCGCGTCTCCCGGAAGCTCCGGAGCCTCGGGTTCATTCCGGAGGAAAGGCCATTTCAACCCCACGTGACGCTGGGACGCGTGGAGGGGGGAATCACCGGAACTGCTTCGGGCGTGTTGATTGACATCGTGAAAACGCGTACATTTGATCACCCGCCGGTGATTGTCCCCGCAGTGGAGATCATGCAGAGCGTGCCGATGCCACGCGGGTCCGACTATGTTGTCCTCCGGTCGATCCCTCTCACGGGGGGCGGCGGCGTCTCTCCCGGCGCTCCGGGGTGATCGTAATACGCCCTCAATCCGAGTATATACATCAACGAGGAGTTGCTCATGTCCGACGAGAAGGACGCGAAGTTCCAGGCACTGAAGATCGCCCTCGACCAGATCGAAAAGCAGCACGGGAAAGGGAGCGTCATGCGTCTCGGCGAGGGGCCGATACAGCTGGTGGACGTGATATCGACCGGATCGGTTTCCCTGGACGCAGCGCTGGGGATCGGCGGTATACCGCGGGGACGCGTGATCGAGGTCTTCGGTCCTGAATCGTCCGGAAAAACAACCCTCTGCCTTCAGATCATCGCGGAAGCGCAGAAGACGGGGGGAATCGCCGCGTTCATCGACGCCGAACACGCCCTGGATCTCGGCTACGCGAAGAAGCTCGGCGTGGACGTCAACAACCTCCTCCTCTCGCAGCCTGAATTCGGCGAGCAGGCGCTTGAGATCGTGGAGACGCTCGTCAGGAGCGGAGCGCTGGACGTGATCGTGATCGACTCCGTCGCCGCGCTCACTCCCAGGGCGGAGATCGAGGGAGAGATGGGGGATCCGAGCATGGGGGTCCAGGCCCGGTTGATGTCCCAGGCACTCCGGAAGCTCACATCGGCGATCGCCAAATCGAAGACGTCGGTCATTTTCACGAACCAGCTCCGGATGAAGATCGGCGTGATGTTCGGCAACCCCGAGACCACGACGGGCGGGAACGCACTCAAGTTCTACGCGTCGGTCCGTCTCGACGTCCGCCGCATCGAGGCGATCAAGGACGGAACGACGATTGTCGGAAACAGGACCCGGGTCAAAGTCGTTAAGAACAAGGTGGCCCCGCCCTTCCGGGAGGCCCAGTTCGATATACTGTACAATGAAGGGATCTCAAAACTCGGAGACCTGGTGGACACGGCTGTCGAGCAGAACATCATCGCGAAATCAGGCTCCTGGTTCTCCTACGGAGAGGAACGTATCGGCCAGGGGCGGGATGCGGTGAAGAAGTATCTTCAGGAGAACGAAACGATTGCGAAGACGATCGACACTGAGCTGCGCAGGAAGCTCGGTCTCGCCGCCGGGCCTCGCCCGCCGCATCCCGGGAACGGGGATTCCGCCGCCGCAAAGCGTGAGCCGCTCCCGGCAAAGGCGCCGGTGCCCCCGCCGGCGGCGAAGGCCCCCTCTCCGGCCCCCCCTCCCCCGCGTCCGGAACCGGCCAAAAAGAAGTAGCGGAAAAGCGACACCCAATCCCCCGCGCCGCCCGGCGGCACGGGGGATTTTTTTCATGACGAGACCCGCCCCGGAATGAAGATCACGCGGATAGAGACCCAGAAGAAGCGCCCCGGCAGGAAGTCAATCTACACCGACGGGGTCTTTCTCATCGGCGTGGGGACAGACACGCTGATACAATTCGGGCTCCGGACGGGGGACGAGATCACCCCGGAGATTCTCAGGCGCCTCGAACATGCCGAGGAGCTTCTCGCTGCCAGGACTGCCGCTCTCCGCTCCCTTGCCGTGCGCCCCCGGACGGAGCGCGAAATCCGGGACGCACTCCGCGGGAAGGAATTCTCAGAGCAGGTCGCCGCCGAGACCATCGGGGCGCTCAAGGAGGCACGGCTTCTTGACGATGCGGCGTTCGCCCGGTCGTTCATCCGGAATGCGCTCACGCTGAAACCCGCCGGAAGGGTGCTGTTGCGACGGAAACTCCTCCTTCTTGGTGTCGGCAGATCTCTGGCCGACGAAGCGCTCGATGAGGTCCTTGCAGGTGTCAGTCAGCAGGAAGATGCGGGCCGGGCCGCATCGGCATTCGTCCGGAAGAAATCGGCCATGATGAAAAAAGGGGATGCGAAGCTCAGACAGCAGTTGACGGCATTTCTCATGAGGCGCGGTTACACGTGGGACATCGTGGAAGGGACCGTGAAGGATGCCCTGAAGGGGGAGACCGATGAGGGGGAAGATTTCTGAGGTCGTCTTCGATATCGAAACGCTCGCCGACCCTCCCGGGGCGTTCGATGAAAAAGATCACCTCTCCGCCGGTGCGCCTGAGGGAGAGGATCCGGCGGAGGTGTTGCACCGGATGAGCCTCGCGCCGCTTACGGCACGCATTCTTGCCGTTGCAATGCTGAATCCGGGCACCGGCAGGGGAAAAGTCTGGTACGAACACCCCGGGTGCGCGCCGTCCCGGACCGGGGACGGGCTTTTTGAAATGTTGCCGGCGACCGAAGAGGAGATGCTCACCGGGTTCTGGAGCGCGGTGACAGGTTTCGAGCGGCTCATCACATTCAACGGCCGTTTTTTTGACTGCCCGTTCCTCATGCTCCGCTCCGCCCTCCTGGGGGTCCCCCCCTCCCGCAACCTCCTCCCGTACCGGTTCAGCGCCAGGGAGCACTGCGACCTCCTGGACCAGTTGACGTTTTACGGAGCGATGAGGAAATTCACGCTCGAGGCATACTGCAGGGGATTCGGTATTGCGCGGCCCGGTGGAGAACCCTGGCGGCCGGACTTCTCCCGGCTTGTCAACCAGGAGGGGCACCGGGAGATCGCAGAGCACGCGGCCGGAACAGTCCGGGCGACAGCCGAGCTCTATCGCCGCTGGGAGGAGGCGCTCTCATTCTGGCGCGAGACGGCGACCTGAATCGTGACCGGGTGTCAATTTGTTCCGGAATCTCCGGGGGGGGGAGGGAGCCTCTTCCACCGTTTCCCCATTTCAAAATAGATCGTCGACGCCGCAGAGAGCTTCAGGAGGTCCCACCAGCTGAATATCAGCACCCCCGCCTCGAACGCTGTGACAATACTGTGGGTGTAGAAGGCGAACAGATGAAGGGCGCCAAGTAGGAACACGACAGCCAGCCCCGCCCCCATTGACAGCGCCACCTGGATCAGAGAATGCCGCCTGCCGACAAGATACCCGACGAGAGCCGCGGCAAGCGGAAATGAGAGTATGTAGCCGCCGGAAGGCCCGAGAATCCTCGCGATCCCGGCTCCCCCCCCCGCAAATACCGGCGCTCCCAGGATTCCGGCCGCAATGTACGCCATCTGGCTCACCATGCCGTTCCTCGGGCCGAGAAACGCCCCCGACAGGAGGACCATAAGCGTCTGCAGCGTGTACGGGACCGGCTGGTGTGGAATCTCAAGCCGGGCGGAAAGCGCCGTCCCCGCCGCAAAGAGGCCCACCCAGAAAAGCTGGACGAGGGGATGAGAAGAATCCGTCGCCGTAGCGAGCGCGGTATCCGGTGAATCATTCATTGTCCATCTCCCTGTGAAGTGAAGTGATGCCGCAATCGTGCATGGAGGATTCGCGTCCTCCCCTCAGATGAACATGTGAAACCAGCGCGCGGTCAACTCCACGAGATCCTTCAGAGCGGGACTGCCGTGCCTGTAAGGATGTTTTGCGCCGAACGTGTGGCCGGTCCCTTCCAGCATCACGATTTCCGTCTTCGACCGGTCGGCGACGGCGTACAGCGATTCCGGCTCCGCGGGCCTCACGGACACATCCGCGGCGCCATGCACGAGGAGGAGCGGGACCTTGAGAGCCCGGACCGCCCGGGGGATGTCATACATTTCCCTGTTCGCTTCCAGGTCACGGAGGACGTCGACCCCGAGCCTCAGGCGCGTCCTGAGTCCCCGCACCGTCACGGGGAGAAATCCCTCGCGCTCCCAGGATTCACGCTGATGCGGAGTGTAACGGTGAAATGTGGCCACGGTCGACCATGCCGCGACTCCACTGATGCGGGGTTCTCTCGAGGCAGAGAGTATCGCAACTCCTCCCCCCCGCGAGTGGCCGATGATGCCGATCCTCGAAGGATCGATACGCCCCTCGCCGAAACCCCCCTCCTCCGCTCCACGGAGGAGGGCCCGTATGTCCTCGAGTTCCTTCCCGATCGTGTTGCGGGAGAACTTCTCCAGCTCGTTGAACCTCTTCGACCCCGGCCCCATGCCGTTGTGCGAGAAATTGAAGACCGCCGACGCAAAGCCCAGCCCGGCGAACCTGCGGCCGAAGTACGGAAATGGCCCCCAGTCCTTATGGGCGGTGAATCCATGACAGAGGATGAGCAGCGGCAGCCCGGTTCCGCCTTCGGCATATCGCAAGTCCCCCGCGATCGTATCTCCGGACTCGTTGCGGAGGTTGAATGGTGACTCGATCACCACCCGATCGGGATTGAGGGGAAAGTCCGGCAATGACATCATATTGATACAGGAAAAATATTGAAATCCGGCCAAAATGTCAACAAAGGGGAAAATTTGCCTTGCAGGAAACGCTCCTTTTTGTTATCTTTATAGACTTCGATTCCAATCGGATTGTATGGGCACCCTGAAGGTTTTTTCCGGCCGGTCGAACCGTCCCCTGGCAGAGAAGATTTCGCGCGAGCTCGGAAAAGAACTGGGCCAGTGTGAAATCAAGACGTTCAGCGACGGCGAAATATGGGTCAAGTTCACGGAGAACATCCGTGGGTCCGACGTGTACATCGTACAGTCGACAAACCCGCCCGCGGAGAACCTCCTCGAGCTCCTGATCATGATTGACGCCGCGCGCAGGGCCTCCGCGCGGAAGGTGAACGCCGTCATCCCCTATTTCGGCTACGCGAGGCAGGACCGGAAGGACCAGCCCCGCGTGTCGATCACTGCGAAGCTCGTGGCGAACCTCATAACGCAGGCAGGTGCCGACCGGGTCATCACGATGGATCTTCACGCGCCGCAGATACAGGGGTTTTTCGATATCCCCGTCGACCACCTGTATTCTTCGGCGATACTCGTGAAGCATTTCAAGAAGATGCGCCTGGCGAACCTGGCCGTGGCGTCGCCGGACGTGGGGGGAATAAAGATGGCCCGCGCATACGCCAAGCGCCTCGAAGCGGACCTGATCGTCATCGACAAGCGCCGCCCCAGGCCGAACGAGGCCGAGGTGATGAACATCATCGGCGAGGCGCGCGGGAAAAACATACTGATCGTTGACGACCTGGTGGACACCGCCGGCACGCTCTGCAATGCCGTCAGGGCGCTGAAGAACGCGGGGGCAAAGGAAGTCTTTGCGGCCTGCACGCACCCGGTCCTCTCCGGCAGCGCGATCGAGAGGATCAACGCTTCCTCGCTGACACGGCTCGTCGTGACGGACTCCCTCCCTCTCCCGACGGGCTCCGCCAAGATCGCAGGGGAATCGGTGGCCCTCATATTCGCAGAGGCGATCGAACGCACGTTTAAGTTCAAGTCGATAAGTTCTCTTTTTGATGTCGACAAGGGTTAATGTACACGCACTGTCAGGAAAGGTGGGATAATGTCTGAATTTGTGTTGCACGCTGAGATCCGTGAACTGACCGGGAAACACGCCAAGCACACGAGACTGGCGGGGATGGTCCCAGGCGTGTTCTATGCGCGCGAGGAAAAACCTCTGAACATACAGGTCCCGAAGCCCGGACTCGATCCGCTCGTGTTCACGTCCGCGACACACGTCATCGACCTTCGCCTGAAGGACGGGTCCTCACGCAAGTGCATACTGCGCGACGTGCAGTTCGACCCTGTGTCGGACAGGCCGGTGCACTTCGACCTCCAGGGGTTGAGGGAAGACGAGAAGCTCACGATCGAAGTGCCGGTCGTCCTGACAGGGGGAATCCCGCTGGGAGTCCGTGACGGGGGCATGGTCCAGCACATTCTCCACAGGCTGAAGATCACGTGCCTTCCGAAGGATATTCCCGAAAAGGTCGAGCTCGATATCACGGATCTCGGCATCAATCATTCGGTCCACGTCCGTGACGTAAAAATCCCGAACGTCACGGTGCTGGATCACGCCGACAACGCGGTCGTCAGCGTGCTGCCCCCCACGGTGGTCAAGGAGGCGGAAGTCGTCGCCGTGGCGGAGGAAGCCGTCAAAGAGCCCGAGGTTGTCGGCAAGGGGAAGAAGCCTGAAGAGGGGGAAACTGCGGAACCTGCGAAGGGTGACGCGAAGGGCGCCGCAAAGGATACAAAGCCTGCAGCGAAGGAAGCCAAACCTGCTGCCAAAGAGGAGAAGAAGAAGTAACCCCGGACTCTGGCCTGGACCCGGCACTGATCGTCGGCCTCGGGAACCCCGGTCCCGGATACGACCTCACGAGGCACAACCTGGGGTTCATGGTGGCGGATGAGATTTCGGCGGGACTGCACGTCCGCTTTTCACGGCGCCCCGGCGCGTTTGACTACGCCTGCGCGACGGAGGCGGGAGTCACGGTCCACCTGGTGAAGCCCCTCACGTACATGAACCTGAGCGGGACGGCCCTCATGGAGGTCCTCGCGATGACCGGGGCCGCCGTCGGACGAACGCTCATCGTCCTCGACGATTTCCAGCTCCCCCTGGGGACGATCCGGATCCGTCCTGCGGGGAGCGACGGGGGTCACAGGGGTCTGGGGTCGGTCATCGGTTCGCTGGAGACCGACCGGGTCCCCCGCCTGCGGTGCGGGATCGGGAGGGAAGTGCTCCCGATGAAGGAAGAACGCCGCGATTTCGTGCTCGAGGCATTCGCTGGAGAGGAAGTCGCCACGGCACGGGAGATGATCCGCCGGGCAGCGGAAGCCGCCCGGGTATTCGCCGTATCAGGAATTGAACGCGCTATGACAGTGTACAACACGCCGTAAACCACAAGAGGGACTCCTCTACTCTTCAGTTCACCGCCCGGTGAGTACTGGAGGGTCACGCACCATCAACGGTCCACAGGGAGGTCAATATCATGGAAAAAGCCCGGCTGTACGAAACAACGTTCATTGTGAACGCGTCGCTTGACGACACGCAGGTGGATTCCGTCATCGGCCGCGTGCAGGACGTGATCGTCAAGAACGGCGGCACCGCGAACGCCCTCAACAAATGGGGACGCAAGCGCCTGGCGTACTCCATCAACAAGAAGACGAACGGCTTCTACGTCAACATCGAATTCACCGCCCCCGCCCCGCTCCTCGCGTCGCTTGAGCGCGCGTTCCAGCTCGACGAGATGATACTCCGGTTCCTCACCATCCAGCTCGACCAGAAGGCGATTGCCGCCCGCGCGAAAGCCCAGGCGGCGGCTGCCGCCCCCCCCGCAGCGGATCCGGCGCCCGTGCAGCCCCGCGAACCGCTCTTCAAGGAACCCGCGGCAGACAAGAAATCATAACTCCAACGACAAAAGGAGACGCAGACATTGATTACCACCAGGAAGCCACGTCGCGACAAAGAAAGCCAGATGCCCCGCAAGAAGCGGACATGCCGGTTCTGCGACGCGAAAGAAGTGTACATTGATTACAAAGACGACAAACGCCTGTCGCGCTTCGTCACCGAGCAGGGGAAGATCATCCCCAAGCGCATCACCGGCACCTGCGCAAAACACCAGCGTCAGCTCGTCAAAGCCATCAAGCGGGCGCGGCATCTCGCGATGCTGCCGTTCGTGTCCGATTCCATTCGCTAGGACTCTCAAGGGGACCATCCATGAAAGTGATACTTCGCAAAGAGCACGAGAAACTGGGACAGGTCGGCACGGTGGTCGACGTGAAGGACGGCTACGCGCGCAACTTCCTGATTCCGAAAGGGATCGCATATCCGGCGAGCAGCGGCAGCATGCGCGCGCTGGAGGAGGAGAAAAAGCAGGCCTCACGCCGCCACACCAAGGAGCTCAAAGGGAGTGAGAAGCTCGCGGCCGAACTCGAGAAGCTGTCGATCACGCTGCAGATGAAGGTTGGTGAGGATGAGAAGCTCTTCGGCGCCGTCACGTCGCAGATGGTGGCCGACGCGCTGAAGGAGAAGGGGTTCGATCTGGACAAACGCATTATCGATCTGGAAGAACCGATCAAGGCGCTCGGCATCTACACCGTCGGCGTGAAACTCCCGCAGAACGTCACCGGGACCGTGAAAGTCTGGGTTGTCCGCGAGTAGCCCGGGAGGCACGGAACCCGGGACGTCACGCTACGTGTTCAACAGTACAGGCAGGGGAACAACCATGGCAAAGAAGGTCCAGACTCTTGATGAGGTGACGATCCGCTTCGCGGGGGATTCGGGCGACGGCATGCAGCTCACCGGCACGCAGTTCACGAACACTGTCGCGGCGCTCGGGAACGACCTCAGCACGCTCCCCGATTACCCGGCGGAGATCCGCGCCCCCGCGGGGACGACCTACGGCGTGAGCGGGTTCCAGATCAAATTCGGCAGCACGGACATCCTCACGCCCGGCGACACCTGCGATGTGCTTGTGGCCATGAATCCTGCGGCGCTCGTGACGAACGTGAAAATCCTCCGCGACGGGGGAACGATCATCGTGAACGAGGATGCGTTCACCGAGAAGAACCTGAGGATGGCCGGCCTCTCCACGAACCCGCTCGAAGACCATTCGCTCAAGAAATTCCAGGTCCATGCGATCGGCATCACCAAGCTGACGACGTACGCTCTGGCCGACATGAACCTCTCCACGCGGTTTGTCGACAAGACCAAGAACTTCTTCGCCCTCGGACTCATGTACTGGATGTACAACCGTCCCCTGGACCAGTCGATCAGGTTCATCGAGGAGAAGTTCGGCGCCAAGGACAGGCTGGTTGCCGAGGCGAACCTGAAGGTCCTCCGCGCGGGATATAACTACGGCGACACCACCGAGGTCTTTACGACGCGCTTTGACGTGAGGCCGGCGAAACTCCCCCCGGGGAGATACCGGAACATCATGGGGAACGTTGCGACCGCGCTCGGACTTGTGGCGGCGGCAAAGCAATCGGGACTGCAGCTCTTCCTGGGGAGCTACCCGATCACCCCGGCGAGCGACATACTCCACGAGCTCTCCCGCCTGAAGGAGTTCGGCGTCAAGACGTTCCAGGCCGAGGATGAGATCGCGGCGATCTGCGCGTCAATCGGCGCGTCATACGCGGGAGCGCTCGCGGTCACGACGACAAGCGGCCCCGGACTCGCGCTGAAGACGGAAGCTCTCGGACTGGCCATCATGCTCGAGCTTCCCCTCGTCGTTGTGGATGTGCAGCGCGGCGGGCCGAGCACAGGCCTCCCGACGAAAACCGAACAGGCCGACCTGCTCCAGGCCGTCCTCGGACGGAACGGCGAGGCACCGCTGTGTGTACTGGCGGCGTCTTCCCCCGCCGACTGCTTCCTGACGGTGTACGAGGCGGCCCGTCTGGCGATCAAGTTCATGACGCCGGTAATCTGCATGACCGACGGCTACCTGGGGAACGGCGCCGAACCATGGCGGATCCCCGATGTCGCGGAGCTTCCCCCGATACCGGTGACGTTCGCGAAGGACCCGGCCGGCTTCCAGCCGTATTCGCGCGACCCCGTGACGCTGGCGCGGCCCTGGGCGATCCCCGGGACCCCCGGTCTCGAGCACAGGATCGGCGGACTCGAAAAGCAGGACATCACCGGCAACATCAACTACGATCCGGACAACCATGACCTGATGATCCGGCTGCGCGCGCAGAAGATCGAACGGATCGCCGACGACATCCCCGAACAGACCGTGGAAGGAGCCCCCTCCGGCGACGTCCTCCTCGTGGGCTGGGGAAGCACCTACGGCTCCATCAAGAGCGCGGTCACCGGACTGAGGGAATCCGGACATTCAGTGTCGCAGTTGCACCTGCGACACATCAACCCTTTCCCCCGCAACCTCGGGACGCTCCTCTCCGCCTTCAAGACGGTCATCGTCCCGGAGATCAACAGCGGCCAGCTTATCAAGCTCCTCCGCGCGAAGTATCTCGTGGACGCCGTTGGATTCAATGTCGTCAGGGGATTGCCGCTCCGTTCCGAGGAGATCGAGGGCTTTGTGGAGAAACACATTGGAGGGAATCATGCCTGACACAGACGAGCAGACACCGGTGAAACTGACGATCAAGGATTTCCAGTCGGACCAGGACGTCCGCTGGTGTCCGGGTTGCGGCGACTACTCGATCCTGGCGCAGGTCCAGAGGGTGTTTCCGGAGTTCCCGCACAAGAGGGAGCAATACGTCGCGGTGTCGGGAATCGGGTGCTCCAGCCGGTTCCCGTACTACCTGAACCTCTATGGCATCCACAGTATCCACGGCAGGGCCCCCGCCATCGCCTCCGGCGTGAAGATGGTCAACCCCTCGCTCGATGTCTGGGTGGCGACCGGGGACGGAGACGGGCTCTCGATCGGCGGCAATCATATGATCCATATGCTCCGGCGCAACCTGAACATCAAGGTCCTTCTCTTCAACAACCAGATCTACGGACTCACGAAGGGACAGTACTCCCCCACGTCGCTTCTCGGCCAGATCACGAAGTCCACCCCCGCCGGCGTGATCGATTTCCCGTTCATACCGGTCTCCCTCGCGCTCGGCGCGCAGGCCACGTTCGTCGCCCGTTCGATGGACCGTGACCCGAAACACCTCCAGGAGATCGTCCGCCGCGCGGAATCGCATCACGGGGCCGCCTTCGTCGAGATCTACCAGAACTGCAACGTGTTCAACGACGGCGCGTTCTTTCAGTTCACGGAAAAGGAGACGAAAGACGACCACATCGTGTACCTCGAACACGGCAAGCCCCTGGTCTTCGGCAAGGAGCGGCAGATGGGAATCCGGCTGGACGGGTTCAGGCCGGAGGCGGTATCACTGAAAGAGGGGAAATACTCGGCGGGCGACCTCCTCGTCCACGATGAAAAGGACTCGACGCTCGCCTTCATACTGGCGAACATGATACATAACCCCGACCTCCCCCGCCCGATGGGTGTGTTCCTGGCGCTGGAGCACCCGACCTACGAGGAGCAGATGGCGGACCAGATCGCCCGCGCAAAAAGCAGGAAGGGAGAAGGAGATCTCCAGAAACTTCTGGACGGCGAAGAGACCTGGGTTATCAAGTAACAGGATCCCTCATTGCACACCCGGAGGGTATGACAGAGGGTACGCCAGAGGATATGCCACACGATATCACTGAGGGGTTCGGGGCAATCCTCACTCTCTTCCGCGCCCGTGGTCGGTTCGTGCTGACGACGCACGTCAACCCGGACGGCGACGGGATCGGATCGGAGATCGCCCTGGCCTCCTGGCTCCGGAAACGGGGAAAGGATGTGCGGGTGATCAACGGGAGCCCGCTCCCCGCGGTGTACCGTTTTCTCGATCCCGGCCGGACCGTGGCCACGTTCGACCCCCTGCGTGACGGCCCGGCAATCGCAACGGCGGACGTGATCGTTGTGCTCGACACCAACCACCCGGACCGGCTCCAGTCCATGAAAGACGCCGTCCTCGGCTCCCCCGCCCTGAAGGTCTGCATCGACCACCACCTCGACCCCGATCCGTTCGCATCAGCGGCGCTCATCGATGCGAACGCCACGTCAACGGGGGAGATCCTGTACCGTCTCCTCTTCCGCGAGGGGGACGACGGACTCACCGCGGAGATCGCCACCGGGCTCTACTGCGCGATCATGACCGATACCGGATCGTTCCGCTATCCCCGCACCGGGCCCGCGACGCACACGATCGTCTCACGACTCATCGCCTCCGGAGCGGATCCCGTCGGAATATACGCGGAGGTGTTCGAACGCTGGTCCACCGGCCGCATTCATCTGCTTGGCGAGGTGCTGGCCGGCCTCGCGACCGAGTTCGGCGGACTCCTTGCCCATGTCACGATAACACGGGAGATGCTCTCTCGCACCGGGACGAGCGAGGAAGACACGGATAATTTCACGACGTACCCGATGTCCATCGAGGGCGTCCGCGTGGGGATACTCTTCCTGGAGGTCGCGGGAGGGGTCAAAATCAGCTTCCGTTCCAAGGGGATGATTCCCATCAACGCCCTTGCCATGGAATTCGGAGGGAACGGTCACAGGAACGCCGCGGGGGCCCGTATCGCCGGAGCGGATTCCGGCGACGTGCGCTCGCGCGTCCTCTCCGCGGCAGCCCGGTACATCACGGAGGGGCCATGATACGGATCGGCGTGCGGAGGGGGGCGGTCCGGCACGCCCGGTCGGACATCCTTGTTCATTTTGTCTTCGAAGAGTGGCAGAATTCCCCCCGTGCGCTCAGGGTCATACACGGGCTCACGGGCGCGGACCTGGTCCCGGCAGGGGGAAACGGCTTCGCCGGCAAGGAGCGGGAGACTCTCCTCCTTTTCCCGAGGAACCTCTCCTGTGCGCGCCTCCTCCTTGTCGGTGCCGGCACACACAAGAACTGGAGCAGTGAGCGCCTCCGGCGGGGAGGGGCAACGGCCGCAAAGGCCGTACGCGGGATGGGACTCCGCACGGCCTCATTCATCGAGCCTGAAAAAGACGTGACCGCCCCCCTCGCCACCGCGTCCGGTGAGGATCCGGCGGAACTCTACGCTCACGCCCTCGCGGAAGGGATCTTCCTCGGCCTCTACAGGTACGACAGGTACAAGACGCGGAGGAATTCCGCTCCCGAGCGCCTCACGAAGATCTCATTCATCACGGATTCTCCCTCCCGCGAGCGGGCCATCGCGCGCGGTATCGCGCGGGCCGCCGCCGTGTGCGAGGCGACCTGCTTTGCCCGCGACCTGGAGAATGCGCCGGGGAACGAGATCTACCCGGAGTCGCTAGCCGCGGCCGCACGTTCGGCAGGGACGCGGAGCGGATTCAGCGTGAAAGTGCTCGGCGAACGGAACATACGCTCGCTCGGAATGGGGGGCCTCCTCGGCGTCGCCCGCGGCAGCAGCCGGCCCCCCAGGCTTCTGATCATGGAATACCGCGGCAGGAGGAACGGGCAACCCCCGGCCGGAGGCGGGGGGGGCCCCGTGGTTCTCGTGGGAAAAGGAGTCACATTCGATTCAGGCGGAATTTCGATCAAGCCNNATTGCGACCATGCAGGCCGCCGCCCGTCTGAAACTGCCGGTCCATCTGATTGGAATCGTCCCCGCGGCCGAAAATCTTCCCGGGGGTTCCGCCCTCAGACCCGGAGACATTCTCCGCCACCACAACGGCATGACGTCGGAGGTGGACAACACGGATGCTGAAGGGAGGCTGATACTCGCGGACGCCCTTTCCTATGCGGGACGCTACGAGCCCGCGCTTGTCATCGACCTGGCGACGCTCACCGGAGCGGTTGTCGTGGCGCTGGGTCATGTCGTCACGGGGATGATGGGAAACGACGCGGAGGCCATGCGCCTTCTCAAGGATTCGGGGGACCGGACATATGAGCGTGTCTGGGAGCTCCCGATGTTCGAGGAATACGAGGCGCTGATCAAGAGCGACGTCGCTGACGTGAAAAATACCGGGGGCCGCTGGGNNACATCCATCATGGAAGAGTCCACCGACTACACAACGCGCGGAGGATCAGGCGTCGGGGTGCGCCTCCTCGTCGATTTCCTCCGGCACAGGTGTGCGCGATGAGCAACCCGACGACGAAAGGAGCAGACGCAGTGCGAACGACACCGACGATAGGATTGATCATCCTCCTGGCGCTTGTCACCGTGACGCCCGGCGCGAGGGGACAGTTCCGCCCTCCCCGCTCGGAGCAGGGGCCCCGGGTGCTGTTCTACGAGGCATTTCCCGTCCCGGGCGGAGGGGACTCTCTCGAAGAACGGGTGGACGTTCACTACCGGATCGACAGGGAGTTTTTCGTGCCGGTCAGGGATCCGGACGGGCGCTCCCCTTTCCACAGGAGCGGTGAGCTTGTCGTCGAGCTCGCCGATTCGACGGGCGGGATCGCCGCCCGCGCGATGCAGACACTGGAGATTCCCGAAGAAGACGCCGACAGGAAACAGGCCGGCAGCCGGTGGGAGCAGGGGATTTTCCAGCTCATGGTCCCCCCGGGGAGGTACAGGATACTGATGACCGTCGAGGACGAGGAGTCCCGCAGGAGCGTCATGGACAGCAGCAGATTCGTCCGGACATCCCCCCGCGACGTCCCTGGACTGGCCACGGCTTCGGTCGTGCTCATCGCCCCCCCTCCGGGGGCGCACGGCCTCTCCGACCTCTCGCTCATGAATTACGGGGAAGATATACTCTTCGGCCGCCCCGCAGCGCTCCTTGTCGTTTGGACGCCGGCCGGGGGACGCGACAGCCTTCTCAGCGTGAAGTACTCGTTCGTCGGGGAACCCGCCTCCCCCGAAGACCGCCCGTTCCTCCCCCCTGACCGCGAGCTCACCGTCCCGCTCTACCGCGGGGTGAGACTTGACCCGTGGACCGACAGCTCGCGCGCGGCGTACAGGGTCTTCCCGGACGCGCCGGGGGGAACGTGCGCGGCCGTCGTTCCGGTCCCGTTCGCCCGGCTCCTCCTCCGCCCTTTCCGGATGACTTTCGCACTTTCCTCCGGATCCGACAGGTTCGAAGTGGTCAGGAAAGGACGGGCCGTGTGGCCGGACATGCCTTTCTCGCTGAAAGAGATCGACAACGCCCTCGACGCTCTCCGGTACGTCACGACGGAGGTCGAGCTGGATTCGCTACGAAGGGGGAACATCGAGACGCGAAGGGCGAACCTGGAAGGATACTGGCGGTCAAGGGGGGGAAAACAGGAAACGGCGTTCAACGAGGTGATGACCGAGTACTACAGGCGTGTCGACCTCGCGACGAGGAACTTCGGCACGCTGCGACAGCCGGACGGCTTCCGTTCCGACAGGGGGAGGATCTACGTCCTGTACGGCCCTCCCACGACGACCGACAGGACGCTCAACCCCGTCTCCGGATTCCAGGAGGTCTGGACGTACATGCGCCTGAAGAAGAAGTTCATATTCGTCGATCAGAACAAGTCGGGGACGTACGTCCTCGTTTCGACAGCGGCATTATGAAACCCACGATCGCAATTACCGTCGGAGACTACAACGGCATAGGACCGGAAGTCTCACTGAAGGCGATCGCCACGCCCCTGGTCCGGAGGCTCTGCACCCCGGTGCTCGTCGGCCCCCCCGGCGTGTACGAACGCGTCGCCTCCCGGCTCGCGCTCCGCATACGGTTTCTCCCCTTCTCTTCAGCGGGGGACGGCAGGGGACGCGCGGTGCAGATACTCGATCCGGGGGGAGGGCCCGTCCGGTTCTCGCCGGGAAGGCTCTCCGCGGCCGCCGGAGCGGCCGCGGGGGCTGCCATACGCGCATCGGTCGCGCTCGTGCTCGGAGGAGGAGCCCGCGCCCTCGTCACCGCTCCCGTCTCGAAGCACGCACTCCATCTCGCAGGGATCAACTCACCGGGCCAGACGGAGCTTCTCCAACGCCTCACGCACTCTCCCCACGTGGCCATGATGCTCGTCAGCAGTTCGCTCCGCGTCGGCCTCGTCACGATACACACGCCTCTCCGGAATGTCCCGCGCGAGCTGACCGGCGCACTCCTCCGGGAGCGAATCACGGTGATCCACCGCGCGCTCCGCACGGACTGGCGGATCCGGTCCCCCCGCCTCGCCGTCCTCGCGCTCAACCCGCACGCCGGCGAGGGAGGGGACATCGGCAACGAGGAGCAGAGAGTGATCATCCCCGTCATCACCTCCCTGAGGGAGGACGGATTGCGCCTGGAGGGTCCCTTCCCCGCTGACGCGTTCTTCGCGCGGTACGAGCCGGGGACCTACGACGCAGTGATCGCGATGTACCATGACCAGGGACTGATCCCGCTGAAGATGTCGGCACGCGGGCACGCCGTCAATGTCTCCGTCGGGCTCCCGCTGGTCAGGACTTCCCCTGATCACGGAACCGCGTTTGACATCGCCGGACGGTCGATCGCCGACCCTGCAAGCATGATCGAGGCGATACGCACCGCCGTGACGCTCGCCTCCCGCCGGCCTGCGGCGGCCCCGGAGGCGGGACGATGATCTCGTTCAGAGGGGTCTCGGTGGAGTTCGGCTCGCACACGCTCCTGAACAACATCACGCTCCAGATCAAACCGGGGGAGTTCGTCTTTCTTGTCGGGCAGACCGGTTCGGGGAAGAGCACGGTGTTCCGGCTGATCTACATGGACATACTCCCCACACGGGGGACCGTCGTCGTCGGCAAACACTCCTCCGCGTCGATACAGCCCCGTGAGATCCCGTATTTACGGCGGGAACTGGGAGTCGTCTTCCAGGATTTCAAGCTGCTCGAAGACCGGAGCGTGTACGACAACGTGGCGTTCACCCTCCATGTGACCGGCGCCCGGGCGGCTGAAATCAAGAAGAAGGTGATGCACACGCTCGGTGACGTCGGCCTCAGCCACGCACGGAACAAAATGGCGCATGAGCTCTCGGGGGGGGAACAGCAGCGCGTGGCGATCGCGCGGGCGCTCGCCAACAACCCGGCATTCCTCCTCGCCGACGAGCCCACGGGGAACCTGGACCCCGGCACATCGCTTGAGATCCTGACCCTCCTGAAGGACATCAATATGCGGGGGACGGCGGTCCTGATGGCGACGCACAACTATGATATTGTCAGGAAGGCGAAAGAGAGGACGCTGAAGATCGAGGACTGCGGGATAAGCGAAGTGACGGGGGTGTTNNGGCGCCTGCAGCGCCACCATGATCAGCCCGCCACCGCCTCGACGCGCCGGATCTCGGGAAGGTCGCGCATCAGCGCCCTTTCCACGCCCGCGCGGAGCGTCATGGCGGACATCGCGCAGGTGAGGCACCTCCCCAGCCACTGGAGCTCCACGGTCCCGTCTTCCCGGAAACGGAGGAACTTCACATCTCCTCCGTCGATGCGGAGGTAGGGGCGGACAGTGTCGAGAGACCGTTCAACACGGAGAGCGAACTCGTCCTGCATCGTCACGTCGCACACCTCTAGAGAAGCTGTATATCAACCGCCGGGGCGCCCGCCCGGGCGGAGTTGCGGATACTGACCTGTGCGGCCACGTTCCTGGCGATGGAGCGAAGGATCGCGGACTGTACCGGGGCCGCCGGATCGGCCACGATGGGCGTTCCGGTGTCTCCGCTGACGCGGATGCTCGTATAGAGGGGGACCTCGCCGAGGAATGGGACCCCCAGCTGCTCCGCCGCCCTTTTCCCCCCGCCGTTATCAAAGATGTCCTCCCGCGCCCCGCAGTGCGAGCAGATGTAGTAGCTCATGTTTTCGACAACGCCGAGTACCGGGACGTCGACTTTGTCGAACATCTTCCATGCCTTCAGCGCATCGGCGAGGGAAATATCCTGCGGTGTCGTGACGACGACCGCCCCCGTCAACGGGATCGTCTGCACCAGCGTCAGCTGTATGTCTCCGGTCCCGGGAGGGAGATCCATCACAAGGTAATCCAGTTCCCCCCATTCCACGTCGGACATGAACTGCTTGACCGCGCCGCTCACCATCGGCCCCCTCCAGACGACCGCCTGCATCGGGTCGACGAGGAACCCGATCGACATCACCTTGACGCCCCAGTTCTCGATCGGCAGGAGTTTTTGCCCGCTCATTCCGGGACGTTTCTTGATCCCCATCATCAGGGGCATGCTCGGGCCGTAGATGTCCAGGTCCACGAGCCCGACTGCGGCCCCGTCCATCGCCAGCGCAACCGCGAGGTTTGCGGCGATCGTCGACTTCCCCACGCCCCCCTTCCCGGAGGCGACGGCGATCGTGTTCCTGACCCCCTGAAGGATCGCTCCCCGGTGCGCATGTTCGTGCTGCATGACATTGGAGGTCATCGTGATCTGCACGTTCCCGACTCCGTCAATGGACTCCCTGAGGGCCTTCTCGGACGCGCTCTTGAGCTCCTCCCGTACCGGGCANNTCTATGAAAGATCAAACACTCCGCGGTCAGATCAGGTTCATTTTTTTTCCCACTTTTTCAAACGCCCGGAGGACCGTGTCGATCTCCCTGGTGCTGAGCGCCGCGGACACCTGCGCCCTGAGACGCGCTTCCCCTTTCGGGACGACCGGGTACCAGAGACCCCGTACGTAGACTCCCGCCTTCATCAGCGCCTGACTCATGGCCTGGGCAACGGATGCCTCCCCCAGCATCACGGGCACGATCGGGTGTTCTCCTTCGAGGATCCTGAACCCGAGGGCCGAGATCCCCCTCCGGAAGTATGCGGTGTTCGCCGCGAGCTTCCGTACGAGCGACCTGTCCTTCATGAGGAGAGTGAAGGCGGCGTCCGCGCCGAACACGATCGCCGGCGGGAGAGAATTCGAAAAGATATATGTCCGCGCCTTCTGGCGCATGAATGCGATCAGCTCCCTCCTGCCGCTGATGTATCCACCGGCCGCGCCGCCGATCGCCTTCCCGAGCGTCCCCGTAAGCACCTCCACCCTGCCGTGGACCCCGCGCGCCTCCGGGGTGCCCCTGCCGGTCTTCCCGCACACTCCGACTCCGTGCGAATCGTCCACGAAGAGGATCGCATCGTACTTCGCCGCGATCGCAACGAGTGCGTCCAGGGGGGCGAGGTCCCCCTCCATGCTGAACACGCCGTCGGACGCGATGATCCTGAGCCGGTAATCCTTCCCCCTGTCCTCTTCGAGCTGCCGGACGAGGTCGTTCATGTCCGCGTGCGCATAGATCTTCTTCTCCGTGGTCTCCCCCCGGCAGAGCCGCTGGCCGTCGATGATGCTGGCATGGTTCAGCCGGTCGGAGTAAATCACGTCGCGGTACGAATCCACGCCCATCTTCTCGTTTGTCAGGGAGGCGAAGAACGCCTCGTTGGCGGCCCAGCACGAGGAAAACAGTATCGTGTCCTCCGTCCCCAGGAACTTCGCGATCTTCTTTTCCAGGGCCAGATGAATATCCTGCGTCCCGCAGATGAAGCGGACGGAGGCCACGCCGTACCCGTACTCCCTGATGCCGCGGATGGCGGCACTGCGCACCCCGGGGTGGTTCGACAGCCCGAGGTAATTGTTGGATGCGAGCATGACCGCATTCCGGCCGCCGACCCGGACGATGCCGTCCTGGGCGCTCTGAAGCGGCACCTCGTATTTGTAAGTGTTCGACCGTTCGAGCTGCTCGAGTTCCTTTGTCACGAGCTCAAGGACATTTGCCATGCGCAAACTCTCCGTTCCGGGGNNCCGCCCCCTCCAGCGCGAATTCGGGATGGCGAGCGAGGAATGCCCGAACGATCTCCTCGTTTTCATCAGGCTCGACCGTGCATGTGCTGTAGACGAGCACTCCCCCCGGCTTCACGAGACGGGCCGCGTTCTCCAGAAGCCCGGTCTGGATCTTTGTGAGCTTCAGGATGTCGGACACGTCCCGCTTCCACTTGATGTCGGGTTTCTTGGCAAGCACGCCGAGTCCGGAGCAGGGCGCATCGAGCAGGACCCTGTCGGCGGGCTCCGCCTCGAGCGTCGATGCGTCCGCCGCCTGCAGCGTCACATTTTTCAGTCCCAGCCGGTCGCACGACGCCCTGACGAGGGCCAGCTTCGCCTCATGCCGGTCGATCGCCAGGATCTCCCCCTCGTTCCTCATCATCTCGGCGATGTTCGTGGTTTTCCCCCCCGGTGCGGCGCAGAGATCGATGACGCGCTCCCCCGGCCTCGGATCGAGGAGCATGCAGGGAAGGGCCGCGCTCTCGTCCTGGATCGTGAACATCCCGCTGCGGAACAGGTCCATCTGACCGATCCCCGCGAGCGTCTTCACCCTGACGAAATAATCGGTATAGGTCGAACCGGAAAACGCGATCCCCCGCTCCTCCAGGAGGCGGAGAAACGGCCCCGGATCGATCTTCAACCTGTTGATGCGAAGAGAGAGGGAAGGGCGCTCGTTGGCCGCGATGAGGAACCGCTTTGTCTCCTCGGCGCCGAACCGGGCGACCCAGCGCCTGACCATCCAGTGCGGATGCGAGTAATACACGGCAAGGTGCTGTACGGGGTCATCCTCCGGGAGCGGGTAGCGGATCCCATCGATGTTCCTTATGATATTGCGGAGCACGGCATTCACCAGTCCCGCCGGCTTTTCCCCGCGGATCCGCTTGATGAATTCCACCCCCTCGTTGACCGCCGCCGAGTGGGGGATGCGGTCCAGAAACAACACCTGGTAGAGTGCCACGCGGAGCGTGTTCTTGATGTTGATCTCGGACTTCGCGAAGTTCCCGTGCGAAAAGCCGTTCAGGACCCAGTCGAGCCGGTTCTGCCAGCGGAGGACGCCGTGGACGATCTCGTTCAAAAGCCCCTTGTCGGCGTCGGAAAGTTCCCCCGACTTGAGCTCGGCGTCAAGGACCTTGTCCAGGTACGAGTCCGTCCGCTCGACGCGGTTCAGGATCCTGACCGCAGTCCCGCGGGGGCCGCTGTACAGGTTCTTTTTCGCGTGTGCGGGAATGGTATCCGGGGGGAGAGTCTCCACGGGTGGGCGCTCGAGTGAATGGGATGGTTGTCAAAAAAGCAACGTTCCGCGGGATTGCTCGCTGCGGAACGTTGCTCTTGTGCCGCCGGGCGGCACTCCGGAAGGCAGGGCCTGACGCCGTTACGCTGCGGGAGTCTCGACCGCTTTCTTCGCATACTTCCTGTTGTACCGTTCCACCCTGCCGGCGGAATCGACGAGCTTCTGGCGGCCCGTAAAAAACGGATGACAGGCGGAGCAGATTTCAATCTTCAGATTCCCCACTGTCGAACGGGTCTCGAACGTATTTCCGCAGACGCAGGTAACCACCGATTTCTTGTAGTCGGGGTGTATTCCTTCTTTCATGGCGCATCCTCCATTCTTTCAACAGTGCCGGTCAATAGTATGACAACATACCGAATTCCCCCAAAAGAAGCAATCGCAGCCCTTTCAGCTTGATATTGGAGGCCCGATTCGATACATTCACAATCGTATGAAGCGGGGAGCGAAATATCGGCCGGGCCGTTGGGCGTGCAGGGGGGTCGTGGCGGCACTCCTTGCCGGCGCTGCCGGCAGCAGAGCGTCCGCACAGGAGACAACGGCATTCGCATTTCTCCGGAATGATGTGGGCGCCCGCGCCGCCGCTCTTGCCGGGAGCGTCGTGGCGGTGACCAACGATCCCGTTCTTCTTTTCTACAATCCCGCCTCCCTCGGGACGCTTGCATCGGCCGGCGGCTCCGCGGGGTTCTTCAAGCACCTGCTGGACATCAACTCCGGGTACGCGGTCTACGGCCAGGAAATCGCCGGCGTCGGCCACGTCGGAGCCGGCGTCATTTACACAAACTACGGTTCGTTCGACCGGTCGGACGAACTGGGGAACACCAGCGGCACATTCAGCGCCTCGGACATCGCCTTCTCCGCAGGATACAGCAACTCGCTCGAAGAAAACGTCTTCTACGGCGCAGTCCTGAAATTCATCTACTCCTCGATCGATACGTACCGGGCGACAGCAGTCGCGGCCGACCTCGGTATCCTCTACCGCCTCCCGGCAAGCCGTCTGTCGCTCGGGGCCAGCCTGCGGAACATCGGGAGGGAAACAGCTACCTATGCCGGGGTGAACGAGCCACTGCCGCTTGATTTCGCCGTCGGGGCTTCGGTCGTCCCCCGTGGTCTTCCCCTGCTTCTGAATCTCGATTTCCACCGTCTGAATGAGAATCCAGGAGGATTCATCGACCGGTTCCGCGCCTTTACCGTCGGCGGGGAATTCACTCTTTCACGCGTCTTCCAGGCCCGGTTCGGGTACAACAACCAGGGTCGCAAGGATCTTCAAACCGGGACGACCTCGGGACTGGCGGGATTCTCTGCGGGGGTCGGGATCACGGTTTCCTCGACCGTGGTCGATTACTCCCTCTCCTCGCTCGGCCCGATCGGCAACCTGCACAGGATATCAGTCGGCATGGCATTCTAACCTCCCTGCCGGCGCCTCCGGCGCCACGGCTAATGCCCCGCCAGGGGGGCCAGGAGCGCGTTTCCCATCCAGAAAAGGAGCATCCCCCCGAATACAAGCAGCGGGATCACCCTGTTCCGCGAATGGTTGATTTCGGGAATCAGGTCGCTCGCCCCGACATACGTCGAAGCCCCTGCCGAGAACGCAAACGCAAACCCCACGACACGGTCGTTCACCCCCGAGAGGACGAACACGCTCAGTATGCCGAGCATGGTCGCCACCCCGATCGCGAGCGAGGCCAGAAATGCGGTCTGCCTTCCCCGCTCCGCCGCAATCATCACCGATGCGATNNCCGAGATAGAAGTTGAACTCCATCCCCGCCGAAATCGCAAAACCGTCGAAAAACGCATGAATGAAGAGTCCGGCGAACGTCGAGAAGCTCGCCACGCCGGAGACCATCACGTCCGTGTGGGTCTCCTCGCCGAAATGGAGGTGCCCCACGATCGTGTGCTCGAAGAAGTGGAGGACGGCATAGCCGAGGAGCATGAACAGGGGCGCCTCTCCCCCCACTGCGTGGAAACTCTCAGGCACGAGCTCGAGGAACACCAGCGCGAGTATGAACCCCGCGCCGAGCGACAGCAGGTATTCCTGAATGCTCCGGGGCCACTTCTTCCGCATCAGCACGAGGCTCCCCCCGACGATCTCCGCGGCCGCGGCGACGAGCCCGAACAGGATGATGGTGAGCGTCATACGTGACAAGGTCCTCTCAGTGCGCGTACGGAGCCGCCAGGTACCGCTCCGCCTGTCCCCGTGAATCCTGGTAGTCTTTCATCTCCCTGACCTTCCGGTACTGGGCGAGGGCGGGATCCCGCTTCCCCTGCATATCGTACACCATTCCGATCCTGAGGTTCGCCATCGCCATGAACCCGGAGGCCTCCTCCCTGTCGAGCGTCCGCGAGAGCGCGTCACACCGGTAGAAATGGTCAAGCGCCTCATCGAACCGCCGGAGGACCATCGCCCCCATTCCGCAGTAATATTCCGCCTCCCGCTCCACCGGCGGGGTATATCCTCTCATCCCCCTCCGGGCCCGGGCCACGATTTCCGCGAACTCGCTCCCCACCATGTCCCAGTTGTTCATCGCGACATACGACCGTCCGCAGTAGCGATGAAACACCATGTTGGCGGGGAACTTCCCGTGCAGATCGAGTGAGAGAGCAAGCGCCTGAATGTAGTCCTTCTCATAGAAATAGTAGATCTGCAGAAGAAAATACTCCGCCTCGACTGATGCGTATGTCCCTTTTTCGTAGGCGGTCCTGAGCTGTCCGATCCCCTTCTGCTTGTCTCCCGGGGGAATGAAGAGGATCAGCGGCTTGACGAACGGGTACTCGGAGGGGATGACCTCGGCGTAGTAATTGTAGATGCCGGCACCGAGAAGGACATCGCTGTTCCCCGGATCGAGATCCAGCGCTTCATGGACCAGCGGGAGAGCCTTTCTTCCCGCATTTGCCGCACCGAGGTAGTCGCTCCGGTGGAACTTCAGTCGCCCCTCGAAACCGATCGCCCCCCCTTTGAAGAATATCGCGTTGACATCATCACGGTTTTTCTCCAGGAGCGAGTCGCACATCCCGATGACGCCGTCGAGCGCGTCATAGAATTCCCCGTCATACCGCTCGTTGTCGATGTCGATCATGATCATCCACCAGCGGACCATGGCGAGGAAAAAATACCCGGCCGGGTCGCCCGGCCTCTGGCGGATGAGCTCCTGGAATTCCTTTTCCGCATTCTCGAACTCGAGATTGTACACATGACCGATCCCGCGCTTCGCAAGCGTTTCGAAACCGGCGGGCCCCGTCTGGGGGTATGCGCGCAACGTCACGAGAAGGCAGAAGCACGCACCGAGACAGGCTCTGATCATCGCGCCCGGTCCCCTCCCCCGTTTCCGGGGACCAGATCCTCGATGGAATCGAGCGTCACGATCCCCCCGGGAGGTCTGAGGAACCCGGCTTTGAGTATATACCACAGGCACGCAAGGAGCGCGATCGTTGCGAGCACCCCCCCTTCCGGACCGAACTCCCCCCCTCCGATCCACGCGGGCCCCGACCGGGCGGCGTTGAACAGAGCGTGTGAATCGTCGAGCATGCCGCTCGTGGGCAACCCGAAGAGCGTGGTCTGCGAGAAATTCCATGCGAAATGTATTCCGGACGGGAGCCACAGGCTCCGGGTCTTCATGTACGCGAACGAGAAAAGAACCCCCGCCAGGACGACATTCGAGAGGGAGAACGCCGTCATATGCGGGTTCTGCAGGTGGGCGAGTCCGAACACGACGGCCATCAGGAGAGTCGCCGGAAGGAACGTCAGCGCCTGGATCAGCGACTGGAACGCATAGCCCCGGAACAGGAGCTCCTCCCCCACCGCCCCGGCGCCGAACCAGACGGCCGAAAGGACCGTCACGCGGACCGCGCCGGCCGGGCCCAGTCCGGCGGAGGACGGTATCACATATCCCAGCCCCACTTCGACAACATAAATCCCCCCCATCATGAGGAACCCCAGAAGGCAACCGGCCCCGAGCTCCCGGAGCGTCCCCCCGTGGATCCAGAGTCCCACCGCGCACACGGGTTTGCGGTTCACGAAACGGGTGAGCGTCCAGGTGGCGGCCAGCGCCGCTGAGAGGAGAAGAAGTTTTTCGAGCATCGCGCTTTCTATGCCGGCGAGGCGCAGGGGAAAAATCGCTCCCGTCACGAACAGCAGGACGAGGCACATGAACGCGGCGACCCTCCACCCCTGCCGGATATCCCCGTGCCTGTCGAAGAGAAAGTCCCTGAAGAGGCGGATCATGCGTAGAGGAGTCGTGATATTTTCTGCAGCGAAATGCGAATCTCCACCTGCCGGCTCGGGTACGCCCCACCGGGGACGAGGTGAACATGGATCCTGGCGAAGTTGATCTGGCCCGTGTTCCCCACGGCTTTCACGTAGTAAATCGTGTTATCAGCCGGCGTCACAGTCTGAAGCGTAAAGGTATTGTCCTGCGGGAACGCTCCGAGCGAAGCGTTGAGATCGGGGGACGATGTCGAGGCGGTCGAGAACAACGTCTGGTGCCATCCGGGGTTATACAGGGCGGCGGTGACCAGCTCAAGGGGGGAGCCGGCCGGTCCCGAGAGGTAGAAGTCGAGCGTGGAGTCCGCGCCCGGATCGAGGAGACCCACGGAGTGCGGATCCGACGTGGCGGTCCCGATGTCCACACCGGGGCTCCCGGTCTGCTGCGTCGAATTGTATTCGGTGACGATGACGGGAATCGCGTCGAATCTCCAGGCAGGCGCCCACGTAATTGCCGCGGCGTCGCTCGCCTGACCGCTCTTCAGGAGGGAGCGGACCTGAAACGTCGTCGCGCCGCGTGCGAGCGGTCCCGCGGTGAACCCGGAGGATGACTTCGGAAGCGTGTCGGCGACGATCCCCCAGGCCACCACGTACCCCGCAAATGTCGAGTCGGTGGCCACCGACGGAGCCGTCCAGCTCAGGCGCACGTGCGCGCTGTCCACCGAAAGCGCAACCAGGCTCCCCGGAGGAAGGAGGGACGGAGTCCCGGCGGGGCCGGCGAGGTTGTTCCCGCATCCCGCGCAGATGACGACGGCGATCACAAGGAGTACTGTTTTCATGCGCCCCCTCCTTTTGCGATGAGTGTGCGTGTCTCCCCCCGGCGGGTTCTCACGCGGTCTTTGCCCGGAGGAAGGGAACAAGACCGTCCTTCCCCACGCGCTCCTGCCGCATGGAGTCGCGATCCCTGACGGTCACGGTCTGGTCCTGGAGCGTCTGAGAATCCACCGTGATGCAGAACGGCGTCCCCGCCTCGTCCTGCCGCCTGTAGCGGCGCCCCACCGCTCCGCTGTCGTCGTAGAACACGCGGAAGTGGGGACGGATCGCCCGGGCGATCTCGCGCGCGATCTCCGGCATCCCGTCCCGGTTGACGAGGGGGAAGACCGCCGCCTTGACCGGGGCAAGACGGGGGTGGAGGCCCAGCACGACGCGTGTCTCCGTCTTCCCGTCGGCGGTCGGCGCCTCCTCTTCGCGGTAGGCGTCCACGAGAAAGGCCATGAACGACCGGCTGGCCCCCGCGGATGTCTCGATGATGAACGGAGTGTATCGCTCCTTCGTCTGCTCGTCGAAGAACTTCATCGATTTCCCGGAGTACTGCTCGTGCCGGGAGAGGTCGAAATCCGAACGGTTGTGTATCCCTTCGATCTCCCCCCACCCGAAGGGGAATTCGTATTCGATATCGTAGGCGTCCCGGGCATAGTGCGCCAGCTCGAGCGGATCATGCCGGTGAAAATGCAGCTTCTCCTTCGTCATCCCCAGGGAAAGAAACCACCGGAGGCGCTCCTCTTTCCAGTAATCGAACCACTTCTCGTCGGAACCCGGAGGGACAAAGAACTGCATTTCCATCTGCTCGAACTCCCTCGTCCGGAACAGGAAATTCTTCGTATTGATCTCGTTCCGGAAGGCCTTCCCGATCTGCGCGATGCCGAACGGGGGACGCTGCCTGGACGAGCTGAGCACGTTCAGGAAATTCACGAATATCCCCTGCGCGGTCTCCGGCCTGAGATAGACGGCGGCCGAAGAATCCTCCAGGGGACCGATGAACGTCTTGAACATCAGATTGAACCGGCGCGCTTCGGTGAACTTCCCCTCCGCCTGGCATTTGGATGCACGGCGTCCTTTGTAGGCCGGACTGCCGCAGGGCGCGTCCCCGATCTGGTCGGCCCGGAAACGCGCCTTGCACTCCCTGCAGTCGACCATCGGATCGGTGAAGTTCTCGATGTGGCCGGAAGCCTCCCACACGCGCGGGTGCATGAGGATGGAAGCATCGATCCCCTCCACGTCCTCGCGAGAGGTCATCGACTGCCACCACTGTTCCTTGATGTTCCTCAGGAGCTCCACACCGAGCGGCCCGTAGTCCCAGCAGCCGTTCAGTCCGCCGTAGATCTCGCTCGACTGAAAAACGTATCCGCGCCGCTTGCAGAGCGAAACGATCTTTTCCATGAGCGCCGTACCGGCGCCCTGCGCGTCCCCTTTTTTCCCCTGTGTCTGTTCGCTCGTGATGGAGGTGCTCCTTTCTTCCTGTGATCGGTGAATTCAGCGGCCGGCGTCCGGGACGAACCAGAGGCTCCGGATTGTCGCGCCTCCGCGGACGACGTGCATCGTGACGCTGTTTTCCTTCGAGCGTTCCGTGGCGACGACGCCCGCTCCGAACGGCGCGATCCCGGCCGCAAGCGCGTGATTGAATTCCAGGCTCCGGAACCCGTGGTCGACGGGGATCTTTTCCTCTATCCTCCCCGTGGGCTCTCCGGCGGCCGTGGCGCTCCATGACCGGGCGAGTCGCGCGTCGATTGCGTACACGCGACAGAGGCTGTCGATCGCCCGGGCGATCCCCGCCTCAGCCGCCTTCCGGGCCCCGGGGGTCTCGGGACGGGGGCCCCTCCCCCCCATAATCGGCCCTGCGGCAGTCAACAGGATCGCACACAGCGCGAGGCCGGCGGCAATCACGAGGCGCCGTCGGAGCGGGGAGGAGATCGGGAGGGGCGTCATGAGCGTGTGAAACGCGGCTTCCGTTTCTCAAGGAACGCGGTTGTCCCCTCGCGGAAGTCATTCGTCCCGCAACAGACGCCGAAGAGGGACGCTTCCAGTTTCTTCCCTTCGCTCAAGGAGACCTCCTCGGTCATGTTCACGGCCTTCAGCGCCATCCTGACGGCGATCTGTCCCACGGAGGCGATCAGAGCGGCCATTGCCCGCGCCCTGGACATGAGCTCGGGGAGGGGGAACACCCTGCTGACGAGACCGGCCGCGAGCGCCTCCTGTGCGTCGATCTGCACCCCCGTCAGTATCATCTCCATCGCCCTCCCCCTGCCGATGAGGCGGGC
>PMND01000114.1:0-2760 GCA_003161955.1 Ignavibacteriota bacterium
TACGGGATCAATTCTCCCTTGATACATGCGAGGAACTTCGCCGCGTTTCCTGTTGAGGGGACCTGTTTGATCGACGTCGGTGTGAGATCCAGCGTCCTGAGGCTGTCGTAGTTTGGATGCTCTCCCCCCCATGTGATTCCCACCGTGATAAGTTCCGGCAGGAACCCGTCGTAGTACAGGTCGCCGTAGATGCCGTTCACAAGAGGAAAATCGTACTGACCGTCAAGAAGGTAGAGCACGGGAAACTTCTTCGTCGTATCATTGTAGTTCCTGGGGAAGCTGATGTACAGGTCGTAGTCCCGTCCGACGATCGACGAATGGACCGTGAGGAGCTGCGTGCCGGGCATCTCCACCTGCCTTGGGGAGGTTTTCCCGCCATCCGTTCCGGCGTTTCCGCTCAGGGGAGTGGTCGGTGAAGGTGACGCAAAGAACAATGTCGCTCCGGCGACAATCAGAAGCCTGTGCAGTATGGTCATGTGGATGCCTCGGGATAGAGAGCGAAATGAGGAGAGTATCTCTGGCAATATACGACAATGCGAGGCACATGTTCCATCGATCAATTGATTTTGGTCCGATTCTCTGCTACCTTGGCTTCAGTGGCGCTTTGCAGAGGCATCCGGCGTACCCTCTTGGTGTCGCTCCGGGGCACCCCGTGAGCGCACGCTGGGAGAAGGATCTGCGAAAGTGATCGAACCCCGGGCGGCAAGAGTTGATCGGGCGGGAACGATCTTGATGTGTGTCCGAAAGTAATGCTGCGGATCAGTTCATTGTGTCGAATTAACCGGGGAGAACCAGATGGCAAAATTCATCATGATCGTTCCTGCGCTGCTCGTCGCAGCAGGTTTCGCCACCGGACTGGAGGCACAGACATTCAAAGTTCAGAAATTCAGCATCGGCGGCGAAGGGGGGACTGATTATCTGACAGCCGAGCCCGGCACCGGACGGGTGTTTGTCTCGAGGGGTTCTCACGTGATGGTGATCGACGGAAATAAGGGAACGGTGATCGGCGATATTCCCGAAACCCCGAACACTCACGGCATCGCACTCGTCGCAAAGCACAACCACGGGTTTACCACAAATCGCGGTGATTCCACCGTCTCCATGTTCGATCTGACGACGCTGGCCCTGATCAAGAAGATCAAGATCCCCGCGGGCGGCCAGGACGGCATCATGTATGATGACTTTGTCGATCGTATCATTCTGACCAATCACAGCAAACCAGGAACGGCGACCGCCATCGACCCTGGTACGGGAGTGATCACCGGACAGGCCCAGCTTGAGGATGACTCGCCGGAAGGCGCCGCGAGCGACGGGAAAGGGAAGATCTTCGTCAACAACGAGCGAAAAAACACCATTCAAGTGCTCGACGCCAGGACGATGAGCGTGATTGCATCGTGGCCGCTCGATCCCTGTGACGGGCCTACCGGGATTGCCTATGACCGGGCCTCCGACCGGATCTTCTCCGGCTGCGGCAAAACATCTGCTGTTGTGGATGCAAGGTCGGGCAAAATCGTGGCAACCATCCCGAACGGTGAAGGTGTGGATGCTCTCGGCTGGGATCCTTCGGAGAGATTGGTCTACATACCAGCCGGACGCGATAGCAGCGTCACCATTGCTCATGAAGATTCGCCGGACAAATATAGCATCGTTGCCACTGTGACGACTGCAGGCGGGGCGAAGACAATCTCCGTCGACACGGTGAAGCATGTGGCATATCTGTTCCAGCCGGTCTACGGGCCACCCCCAACCAATGCGCCTCCGGCCGAATCCGGGCGTCGGGTGCGCGGACCGGTCGTCGGGGCCTTTCTCTACGTCATCAGTCATTGACCCCCGGTCGGCGAGTCCGCTTCTCGTCATAAACCCAAACGTGCGTAACCACATAAAGGAGTGTCCATGAGCCCGAATCCGTCCGTCCCTGACAACGCCGCCAAACGCTCCGGCCCTGCATCGTTCCGCGGTCGTACACTCTCGGTCTCCCTGACCGTAAAGGATCTCCAGAAGAGCCTGGCGTGGTACCGCGATGTGCTGGGGTTCACCATCGACCGCAGGTTAGAGCGCGAAGGAACGCTGAGAGGGGTGGCGATGAAAGCCGGAGACGTGCAGCTTTCAATCAATCAGGATGATGGAGCAAGGGGGTGGGACCGGGTCAAGGGGGAGGGATTCTCGCTCCGGATTACGACGGACCAGAATGTCGACGAAATCGCGAACCGGATCAAGGAGCTCGGCGGTGCTCTGGATTCGGAGCCCGCTGACATGCCATGGGGCGCGCGCATATTCCGCCTGCGTGACCCGGACGGGTTCAAGCTGACGATCTCGTCTATCCCTGCCGCCTGATCGGGCGGAGACGCACGTACCAATTGATCGATCGCGAATTCTTCGCGTCCCCTGACAAAACCCCGGGCTTTGATCCCGGTCCTATCATTGTGACCCCGGTATTCACGCCGCGAGCGCCGGCAGCCCTGACCGATGATCGGCACAGGGGGCGCTGACGCCAAACGGAAAACCGTTCACCACGATCCCCAGCGCAAATATGATGAGCGCCCTCCGGAGGACATGGACCATCAACGTGCCCGGTGTTGCGCCGGACTCCCGCCTCCTGGAAAGGGAAAAGGTCATTGCCACACCCATGATCCAGAGGAAGAAGGGAAAGATCATATCCGTGAACGTCCATCCGTTCCAGGCTGAGTGCTTGAGCTGGCTGTAGCTGCCGGACCACGATCCGGGATTGTTGACCAGGATCATCCCTGCGATTGTTGCACC
>PMND01000114.1:2860-4230 GCA_003161955.1 Ignavibacteriota bacterium
GCGTTCATTGCGGGTTGGCTGGTCGGCGTGGGTTACCGGATCAAACGTTCCTGAAGCAGCGTTTGCATATCTCGTCTGCCGTCCAGCACGCAATGAATGAAGACTGCGTGTCCGTCCGTGCTGTAGAAGACGCGGTACGACTTGTATCGGACCTCGCGAAATTCCGAGACACCTATGCTCTGGAGTTCTGGGGGGATGCGACCTCGCAGGGGGAGATAGCGCAACGATTCGCACAACCTGGTGAGGGAGGAGATCAGCCGATCAGCTTGTACAACTGAGTCGTACAACGCAATGTAGCGGTAGAGATCAAACAGGTCTTCCTCGGCATCGCGATCAACGACAACATCATATTTCTTCATTCTTGAAGGCCTTGATGCGCCGCTGGAGAGATGTTAGCGCGGCATCAAGAGATTTCGCTTGACCCCGTCGGATTTGTCGCTTGCTCTGTGTCAGAATTTTCAGCAATGCCAGCGCCTCCTGCGTTCGCTCGAAAGTACGAATGTCCTGCACAACCGCCTTTGCCTGACCGTTGTGAGTTACAATCAGCGTCCCCTGATTATCGGACAAGTCCCGGATGAGACGCGAAGCGTGTGTCTTAAGGTAACTGATAGGCTTCACCGACGCGCTGAATTTCATTGCCCTCCTCCATGTATTGACCAAAATATAGTCCATGTTCAGGTCGAATACAAGATCACATGTCTGCAATGTGCCGGGTCTTGCGCGGTCACCGAACCATCCATCGCCTCGGGCAGCTTGAATGTAGAATTGCTGGAAATCGAAGAAAGCAGGAATAGCGCTGCGGATCCATCGGAGAACTGTAAAACCCCTCCCGGCACTGCCGAAAGGGGTTTTGAATGTGCATACCTCCGGACTCAGTTATCCGTCTTCAGATAAAATGGCAGGCTCTTTTTGAGTTTTTCCCTGTGTGCCTTGTGCCGCTGGTCTTCCTCTTTGCAGCGGGGGCAACGGTAGGTGCCGTCCTGAGCGCGGAAGTCGTTGCCATGGACCCGTTGGGCATCTCAGGATTTTCCCTGGGTTGAGGTACGAATCACTTTATCGATCAGCGCGAGTATGTCTTCGATCGGCGCGGGCTTCCGCACGAAGTAATCGTTCGGGGATTCCGCCGCCAGGCCCCGCAAGTGCGCGTCGTCGTGCCCGGAAATGAATATGAACGGTATATCCCTGGCGTCTGTAAATGCCCGGACAAAACTGTGGAACCGGACACCGTCCAGAGTCGGCATGAACACATCAGAGATTATCAGGTCGATCTTCTGCCCTTCCAGGGCTTCCCGGGCCTTTTTTCCGTCCTGCGCCGTGATGACATCATGCCCCTTCTCGCGCAGAACTCCATCCATGGTGTTCAGGAAGCC
>PMND01000114.1:4327-22876 GCA_003161955.1 Ignavibacteriota bacterium
GAGCCGGTAAGGGATTTTACAGTAGAAGAGTGTAGCGGGGACAGGACTTGAACCTGCAACCTTCGGGTTATGAGCCCGACGAGCTACCAATTGCTCCACCCCGCGATCATTCTTTAATATACAGAGGAATGTCTCCTAAGTCAAGTCCCAAATCTCCGTCTTTTGAATTTAACGCCATCCTTTCTCTAAAGCCATCCCTTCGAACGGTACCACCCGACAGTGTTCCGGATCCCCTCTTCCAGCGGAATCTCCTGCCTGTACCCGAAATCCCGCTGAGCTTTGGACGAATCGCATGTCCAGTAGTCCTGGACCATGTCGCGCGCTTTCTCAAAATTGATCAGAACCGGCCTTTTACTGAAAAGACCGAAAAACTCCGAAAACGCCGCAATGGCAAAGACGCCCGCCTCCGGGATTTTGATCCGGAATGCACTCTTGCCGATAACCCTTCGTGAGACCTCGCCGACTTCCTTCCATCCGTACACCTGGCTGCTCGAAATGAAATATGTCTGCCCCGACGCTTTCTCGCTCTCGGCGGCCAGAACAAACCCGCGGACCAGATCCCCGACATGTATCAGGCTCACGAACTTCTCCTTCATGCCCACCATTGGCTGCAACCCTTTGCTCATGGTCTTGAAAAACTCGTAGATATCCTTATCCCTCGGACCGTATACGGCGGGGGGGCGGAGTATGGTGATCGGGATTGTCCCCCGGTGCTCCGCGCATGCCTCTTCTGACTTCAGCTTGCTCTTCCCGTACGTCGTGATAGGGTGGGGGGGTGTTTCTTCAGTGACGGGACTGGGTCCCGGGCTCGGGCCTGCTGCGGTCTGGCTGCTGATCTGTATGAACCGCTTCAAACCGGGGTTGTATTGAGACACGGCATCAAGCATGTTCCTCGTGCCTTCGGCGTTCCCCCGGAAGTACTCTTCTGCCGTTTTCGCCTTGGTTACTCCGGCAGAATGAAATACGTAGTCCACGCCGGCGACNNCTGAAGCCAGACGGTGTCGCTCGTCTTGCGGAGTAATACCCTGACGGCGTACTTCTGCTTCAGGAGGAGATCCACCAGGTGGCTGCCGATAAACCCGGTGGCTCCCGTTACAAGTGCGATCACGGGATTGTGTCCTGGATATGAGGGAGGGTCGGGATTGACTTTATTGACCCGATCAAGTATATTAAGTAATTATTACTTATGCAATCCTGCATCCAGTGCTGAAATCCCCCTAAAGCACCACGGTCCTGCCCAGTGATCGTACTGCAATTCTTACCACCCAAACGAGGAAAGCTCCCCAGTGACTGAGGCTACCAGGAAACCCGTCGATCTGTTCCAGAAGTGCTGGTCTTTCACGAGGGCCGATGAGATCAAGGCCCTCGGATACTACCCATATTTTCGTCCGATTGAAGAGAACGAAGGTCCCGTGGTGACGATCGAGGGGCGAAAAATCATCATGGCCGGGTCGAACAACTACCTCGGCCTGACATCCGACCCCCGCGTCAAGAAGGCCGCGATTGCGGCGATTGAGAAATACGGAACCGGTTGCTCGGGCTCCAGGTATCTGACAGGGACGCTCGACCTGCACATACAGCTCGAAGAGCGACTGGCGAAATTTTTCGGCAAAGAAGCCTGTCTCCTCTTCAGTACCGGCTACCAGACCGCACAAGGTATCATCCCGACCCTCGTTGGGAAGGGGGAGTACGTCGTGTCCGACAAGGACAACCACGCATGCATCATGGCCGGGAATCTTATGGCCAAGGGAGCATTTGCGGAATTTGTGCGGTACAAGCACAACGAGATGGACGATCTGGAACGCGTGCTGAGCAGGCTTCCCGCCGGATCTCCGAAGCTCGTCGTCAGCGACGGCGTGTTTAGCACCTCGGGAACGATTGTCGATCTTCCCAACCTGGTGAAGGCCGCCAAGAAGCACAATGCGCGCATATTGATCGACGACGCGCACGCGACCGGCGTCATCGGGAAGGGTGGACGCGGCACCGCCAGCTATTTCGGGTTGGAGAATGAAGTGGACCTGACGATGGGGACATTCAGCAAGACGTTTTCTTCCCTGGGCGGGTTCGTCGTGGGGGAGAAGGCGGTCATCAACTGGCTGAAACACCAGGCCCCGGCGCTCATTTTCAGCGCAAGCCCCACCCCCGCGTCCGTGGCCGCGGCCCTCGCGGCTCTCGGAATCCTCGAGACTGAAACATGGAGAATCGAAAAGCTTGTGGGCAACGCGCGGAAGATGCGTGAAGGCTTCAAGAAGATGGGATTCACTGTCATCGACGGCGAAACGGGCATCGTCCCTGTCATCATCGGCGANNGTCAACGCATTCATCAGCCCCGGCGTCCCCAACGGCATGCAGATGCTCCGGACGAGCTATATGGCGACTCACGAAGACAAACACCTCGACAGGATTCTTGAGGTCTTCGGCGAGATCGGCCGGAAGCTCGGGGTGATACACTGAACCCGATGCAGATGCAGGCGCCCCCTCCTCCTGTCCCCGACAACTGAAAGGTGCGAGCATTCCATGAACGCCACTGTTGTTCGCCCTGTCGTTTCCAAATCTGACGAAAAGAAGTTCATCAAGTTCCAGTGGGAGCCCTACAGGGGGAATCCCTTCTGGGTTCCGCCTCTGCTCATGGACCGGCGGAAGCTGATTGACAGGAAGGGGAACCCGTTCTACAAGCATGCGGCGATGGAGCTGTTCCTGGCGGAGCGGGATGGGAAGGTGGTAGGGAGGATCGGCGCCATCGTCAATGATAATCACAACAAGGAACACGGAGAGAATATCGGCTTCTTCGGGTTCTTCGAGTGCATCGACGATCAGGGGGTGGCGAACGCGCTGTTCGACGCAGCGAAGAAATGGCTCAAGGGGAAAGGGGTGACGGCGATGCGCGGTCCCGCCAGCCCATCGGTCAACGACGAATACGGTCTGCTCATCCAGGGGTTTGACCGCATCCCGGCGGTACTTATGACGTACAACCCGCCGTATTACCAGACCCTTATTGAGAATTACGGGTTCAAGAAGGCGCAGGACCTGTTCGCGTACTACATCCACAAGGACAAAGTCTTCAACGAGAAATTCAAGCGGATCTCCGATACCGTTCTCAGGCGGGGGAGCCTGAAGATCCGTCAGCTTGACATGAAGAGATACGATGAAGAAGTGAAGCTGATCCGCGAACTCTACGCCAGGGGCTGGTCGAAGAACTGGGGGGAGGTCCCGATGACGGAGGACGAATTCAATTACGTGGCGAAGGACCTGAAGGCGATAGTAGACCCGCGGATCGTGATCGTGGCGGAATCGAACGGGAAGCCTGTGGGGTTCGGGATGACGCTCCCTGATCTCAATCAGATCCTGATCCACAACAAGCACGGATGGCTGATTCCGGGGATCGCCAGGCTCCTCCTCTTCAAGAAGAAAATCGANNGGCCGGCGTTGCGTCGAGAGCGGGTATCCGCACGGCGAGGCAAGCTGGGTGAACGAAAACAACCTCATGATGAACCGGGGGGCCGAGCTGATGCAGGGGACCGTTGACAAGACGTACAGGATCTACGATCTGCCGCTCTGATCAACGGCCCGCGCCGGGGGGCGGTGCGGTGGACTTTCGAACGAAGCTATCGAGGTGAACGGATGCCTGTAAAAAAAGTCGAGAAGATCTGGATGAACGGCAAGCTCGTCGACTGGGACGATGCCAGGATCCATGTTCTCTCTCACGTCGTTCACTACGGCTCGAGCTGGTTTGAGGGAATCCGGTGCTACGAGACGGCGAAAGGACCCGCCATATTCCGTCTTGACAACCATCTGCACAGGCTCTTCGATTCCGTCCGGATCTACAAGACGGAGATCCCCTTCACGGTAGAGGAGATCGCAAAAGGAGTCCTGGAGACCATCCGTGCCAACAAGATGCGATCCTGCTACATCCGTCCGATCGTCTACCGGGGGTACGGTGACGTCGGAGTCAATCCCCTTGGGTGTCCGGTCGACGTCAGCATCGCGGTGTGGGAGTGGGGGAGTTACCTCGGTGCTGATGCCCTTTCCGACGGGATCGACGCGTGCGTTTCAACCTGGAACCGCCCGGCGCCGAACACGTTTCCTGCAATGGCAAAGGCGGGGGGGAATTATATCCTCTCGCAGCTTATGAAGGTCGAAGCGGTCCAGGCGGGTTACAAGGAGGCGATCGCGCTTGATGTTGACGGGCACCTGAGCGAGGGGAGCGGAGAGAATATTTTCGCGGTGAAGGACGGGACCATATTCACGCCGGCGCTTTCTTCTTCGCTCCTCCTGGGCGTGACGCGATCCTCCGTCATACAGATGGCATCAGAGGCGGGGTACACCGTGCAGGAGACCATTCTCCCCCGCGAGATGCTCTATGTGGCCGACGAGCTTTTTTTCACGGGGACCGCCGTCGAGGTGACCCCGATCCGCTCCGTGGACAAGGTGAAGATCGGGGACGGCAGGCCGGGGCCTGTCACAAAGTTGTTGCAGACAAAGTTCTTTGACGTCGTGACAAACGGGAACGACCCTCACCGCTGGCTGAGATTTGTCTATGACGATTGACGGCGAGTTCCCAGGACGCGAAAAGGTCACTACACCGGGAGGTGCCTCATGAAGAAGAAGTCTTCGCCGAAGCGCGCGCGGGTCTCTCGACCCGCACGTCCCCGCCGGACCGCGAAACCGGGACCGGCGGCGGAGAAATTCAGCATCCACTCGATCCTCGTTCCAATCGATTTCTCCCTTCATTCCAAAAATGCCCTCAAGTACGCCGTCCCGCTCGCGGAGAAATTCAAGGCGTCTCTTCACCTCGTCTACGTGGTGGAGCCCACGATCTATCCGGCCGACCTGGGGTTCGGACAGGTGGTGCTACCCGGCGTGGAGGAGGAATTGCGCGAGAAGGGGGGGGAAGAGCTTCAGTCTCTGATGGAGAAGGAGATCGGGGGACGCGTGAAGTCGTCATGCGCCGTCCGCACGGGGAACCCTCACCAGGAGATTCTCCGGGAGGCGGAGGAACTTGGTGTCGCGCTCATCGTTGTGGCGACACACGGACACAGCGGGGTCGAACACATGCTTTTCGGAAGCACGGCCGACAGGATCGTTCGGAACGCGAAATGTCCGGTCCTGACCGTCCGACCGGAACAGCCGAAGTGACGTGACCCGCCAGAGGCGGGACGAAGCAATCTGACGATTCTTGTCGTTGCGAGGAGCGCTCCGCTCGCAATGACCCGGCTTTGCCGGGTCACTTGTTCCTCGTCACCACAAACTCCGCAAAGGCCGTCAGTGACGACTTGCTCGGAGAGGCGGGGAACGACTCCAGCTGTGCTTTTGCGAGCGAAGCGTAATGCAGCGCCCGTTCTCCTGCGTACTCCAGTCCCCCGTTCTCCTTCACGAAATCGATCACCTTCTGGACCTTCATGGATTTCCCCCCGTGCCGTATCATCCCCAGGACCTCTTTACCCTCACTCCGGGGAGCCTCCCGGAGCGCATGGATAAGGGGTAACGTCAGCTTCTTCTCGTTCAGGTCCAGTCCGGTCGGCTTTCCGGTGATGCTCCGCCGGCCGACGTAATCGAGGACGTCATCGCGGATCTGGAAGGCCAGTCCCACATTTTCCCCGAATTCCCTCAGGCGACGGTGCCGCTCCTGGTCTATCGTGCTGCTCGCCGCGCCGATCTCGCAGCACGTGGCGAGGAGCGACGCCGTCTTGTCGCCGATGATCGTCATGTAGGTCTCTTCGTCCATGTCCAGCTTGCGGCTTTTCTGGATCTGGTGAAGCTCCCCTTCGCTCATGCGGCGGACGGCGGTNNCCGCGGGAGAGGAGATAATCCCCCATCAGCACCGCGATCTTGTTTTTCCATACGGCGTTGATGGAAGGGAACCCCCGGCGGGTGTCCGCGTCGTCGACGACGTCATCGTGAACGAGCGTGGCGGTATGGAGGATCTCCACGAGCGTCGCGCCGCGGTACGTCTTTTCATTCACCCCCCCGCAAAGCTCGGCGCTCAGGAGCACCAGGATGGGGCGGACCTTCTTTCCCTTCTGCCGCACGATGTACTTGGTAATGAGTTCGACAAGACCGATCTTCGACCGCAACGAATCACGGAAAACGTGCCCGAAGGCGTCGAGGTGCGGCTGGATGGGATGGGCGATGTCCTGGAGAGTCACGGGGTTCCTTATTCTGGGCGCCGGATCAGACCGTTCCGGCTTTTTGTTTGCCGCGCCATGCCCATGCCGAGACCCAGATGCTAATCTCGTAGAGTCCCATGAGCGGCAGTGCGAGCAGCACCTGGCTGACGGGATCGGTCCCCGGGGTGAGGAAGGCGGCGATGATGAAGATGGCGACGATCGAATGTCTCCGGTAGTGCCGCATGAACGCAGGGGTCAGGATGCCGATCTTGGACAGGAACCACGACACCATCGGAAGCTCGAAGACGACGCCTGACGCAAGAAGGACGCTCACGACGAAATTCATGTATTCGCTTATCGCGATGTTGTTCGCGATCGAAGGGGACCCGAACCCCGCGAAGAACTGGAGGGCGGCCGGGAGCATCACGAAATATGAAAAGGCGATGCCGGCGAAGAAACAAAATGTCGTGAAGAACACGATCCACTTGATGTACTTCCGTTCCTTCGGCATCAGTCCCGGCGCGATGAACGCCCAGAGCTCGTACAGGATATACGGGAGGGCGAGAATGACGCCCGAAACGATCGCCACCTGCATGTAGAGGAAGAGCTGACCGAACGGTTTCAGGTTCTGGAGGTGGATTTGCTGCGTCAAGCCGGAAGCGTGGGCGTTGATGACAGTGATCGGGCGGAGGAGCACCCCGTCGACAAGCCAGTCGATGAAGATCCATGCGATGATCGTCCCGACGACGACGCTCAACAGCGAACGGACGATGCGCCACCGGAGTTCCTCGAGGTGATCGAAGAACGACATCCCCGATGTCCTGTCTTCCTCCTCGGTCTTTCCCAGATCCGTAAAGTCGTTTGCCATAAGGGGTCAATCCTGGGGGCGGCGTGGATTCAGGCCTGGAGTTCGGGATACAGCGGGAACGGCTCGCAGAGCCGTGCAACGCTTGAGCGGACGGCGGCAGCGACTTCCTTCTTTCCAATCTCCGCGAGCACCGCGTGTATCAGGTCCGCAACGGTCTCCATTTCCCGCTCTTTCATGCCTCGTGTAGTGAGGGCTGCCGGTCCGATCCGGATGCCGCTGGTGATGAGCGGGCTCTTGTCGTCGAAGGGGACTCCGTTCTTGTTGACCGTGATTCCCGCCTCGTCCAGCGCCTCCTGGGCGTCCTTGCCGGTCAGATTCCTGTTCCTCAGGTCGAGGAGCATAAGGTGGTTGTCCGTCCCCCCTGAGACGACATTGTAGCCGAGTCCCGTCAGCCGTGCGGCGAGCGACTGCGCGTTGCGGATCACCTGCCTTCCGTAGGTCTCGAATCCGGGCTGTAGTGCCTCCAGGAATGCCACGGCTTTCCCCGCGATGACGTGCATGAGGGGTCCTCCCTGGATTCCGGGGATCACCATCGAGTCGATCAGTTCGGACATCCTGCGTGTCCGCCCCGATTTCGGCGCGACGAGCCCGAAGGGGTTGTCAAAATCCTTCCCCATCAGTATCAGCCCCCCGCGGGGCCCGCGCAGGGTCTTGTGCGTGGTGGAGGTCACGACGTGACAGTGGGGGATCGGGTCGTTCAGGAGTTTTTTTGCAATGAGCCCCGCGGGGTGGGCGATGTCCGCAAAAAGGAACGCGCCCGCTCTGTCGGCGATCTGGCGGAATGCTGCATAATCGATGTTGCGCGAATACGCGCTTGCCCCCACGGTGATCATCTTCGGGCGGTGTTTCATTGCAAGGTCTTCGACCTCGTTGAAATCGATGAGCCCTGTCTCGCGCCGCACGCCGTAGGGAATGAACTTGTAGAATTGCCCCGAAAAGTTCACCGGCGAACCGTGCGTCAGGTGCCCCCCGTGGGAGAGGTTCATCCCCATGAGCGTATCCCCGGGCTTGACGAACGTGAAATAGACCGCCATGTTCGCCCCGGAGCCGGAATGCGGCTGGACGTTTGCGTACTCGGCACCGAAGAGCTGTTTTGCCCTCTCGCGTGCGAGGTTTTCCGCAATGTCGACAAACTCGCAGCCCCCGTAGTACCTCTTCCCCGGGTACCCTTCCGCATATTTGTTCGTCAGGGGGCTCCCCACCGCCTCCAGGACTGCCATGCTGACGAAATTCTCCGAAGCGATGAGCTCGAGCTTCGTGTTCTGACGCCGTATCTCGCCGGTGATCGCGGCGTAGATTTCAGGGTCCGATTGCCGGATGTGGTCCATGGGTCCGCCTCACTCCTCTTCGGTCTGGACGAACCAGGGGAGGACGTCGCTTATATGCAGCGAAACCGTGAGCCGGAAGATTTTGTCCTTGACCAGACTCCCGGCCGTTGTTCCGCGCCCGCCGTAGATGGCCGCGATATTGACGCGCGACTCTCCTGTAAGCGGGAGCGCGACGCCCCCTGTGATACCCCATTCGTTGATCTGCTGTCCGTTCAGCGCGTAATAGGTGGCCGAATAGGTGACCCCGAGACGGTATGCGAACCTGTCGAATGAGCGTGCAGTCAGCTCGGTCGATCCCGCCCGCTCCGCACCGATCCCGAAGCGATGGCTGTTCCGGATCCCGAAGGGGGAAATTCCGTTGAAGTCCGCTCCCGCCCACGGCTGGGCGCCGTAATCGGCTGCGACGGTCCACCGTTCCGACGGCCTGTACCCGATGCCGAACCCGAACGAAAACGGGACCGCAATCCGTCCGAACGTCTGTGCTGATGTGTCGCGCACCGGGACTGCATCGGGAGGCGGGGCGAAATCATACGTCGTTTCCATCGCGGTGTGGAGGTTCGTCCGCGTCGTTATCATGAAGCCGAGGGAGAAGGGGCGGAATGCCTCACTGATCCTGTCGAGTCCCGTGATCACCATCCCGGCGGTGAAATTGACACCCGAGAGGGTCGTCCTGTCGGTGAATGTCCCGCCGATCGTCCCGGAAGTCTGGGTGATCTGGCTTGCCACGTGGTCGATAGTCCCGAACAGGTAATTGAAGGTAGCCCCGAATGAGATCTCCTGGGACGGCGCCCAGGACAGCCCAAGCTGTCCCCTCGTGATCCCCCCTGTCCCGACCTGATGAGTCTGGTATCCCAGGCTGTCGTGCGCTCCCGTGACCGGGTCCACATTCTGTGATGGGACGACCGAGGAGGTGTAGGTGTCGTAATTAACTTCGCTGAAAGGCGTGAAGCCGGCGACAACGACGATACCGGATGGGCGGGACACCGGGATGGCGAGGAGGGCCCCGTGGAAATCCATCCGTGCCAGGTAGCGGGACGTGGTGCCGTCGGTCGAGTTGAACCCTTCGTAGAACGCGGATCCCTCGAGGCGCACCCGGTCAAGGCGCGACCAGGTTGCGGGAGACATGCCGTCAATGTACTGGGAACTGAGAAGAGCCAGTCCCGCGTAACCCATCCCCTCGCTCCGCGCGCCCGGCGTGTACCGTATATCGCCGAGGCCGAGGAGGGAGTACGCTGAGCCTCCGCTCCCCGCCGTCGCACCCTGGATCCCGCAAAGGATGACGAGAGCAGCGCCGACGAACCTGTGTCTGATGGTTGGCTTCACGTTCGCTCCTGAAGCTATCGTACGACGGAATACTTGAGTTTGAGCCTTGGCCGCAATGCGGGGGGCGCCTTTTCGTTAAAGAACGTCAGCAGCTGAAGGCTGACCGTCTCTGAAACGACGCCCGGCTTGAGCGTCACGCCGTAGTTCGGCAGCCTGTTCCAGATCTGCACCGGGCGGGTCATGTCGACGCTGTATGTCAGCAGTGTCCCCCCCCGCATGGTGCCGGAGACCGAGTAGACATCCTGGACCGTCCTGTCGCTCTGCGAGAGGGATGTCGCCAGCTGGAACGTCGAATCTGCGACGAACCGGTTCATCCGCGTCGTCGCAGGATCGCTGGTCAGGAGGAGGTTGGCCGAATTGATGACCGCGCCCCGGGGGATGAACGAGACGTCGAACAGAAGGGTCGACCGGTAGTCGACGCCTGACTGAAGATAGATCAACTGGGGATTTGTGGCCAGGTTCTCAATGTTCCCCACCCAAGTGTCGAAGCAAGTCGAATACACTGCGGTATCGCGGGGTGTGCCGGTCGGACTCCCGGCGATGATCTGGACGGTCGGAAACCAGGCCGTGGAATCTGTGGACGGGTAGCCGTATTCGTTGAATCCCCTGATGATCGAGCATCCGCTTGTCGGAACGAGAAGTATCCCGTATGAGGTGTTCGTCGTACTCGTGGGGGTCGCCAGCCATTGCCTCACCATCGCAGTGTCCAGCGGAATGGTGACGGACTGGGTGTCCTTGCCGGCTCCCGCGGAGTAGCTTCCCCGTACGGTGTATTGCTCGTAGAACCCCGGGGACTGGACCGTGTCCCACGTGACGGTTGATTCGCCCCAGGGGACGGATACCCTGTAGATGTTGAATGAAAACTGCCCCGCCGAATCTCCGAACCATGTCTCGAACCGGAGGGTGAGGCTCGCCCCGAAGACGAGTGCGGTGTCCCGCGCGGGGAAGGACGTTGTTGAAAACTGAATCAGCGCCATCGCGGTGTAATTGCCTGAACGGCCGATGAGGTTGACGGCTCCGTTTGTCGCAATGAATTGCTTGTACGTCGAGCTCCCCGTACCGACGATCGTCGTATCGCGCACCGAGAGGTTGGTCAGCGGAAGGGCCGCGACGGGAGCGTTGGCCGCCGTCGGTTCGTCGCTGCACCCGTTGATCGTGAGGACGAGCGCCGTGCCTGCCGCCATGGCGGCAAGCGTCAGTGCACGTCCCCGGANNACTCCTTTGCGTTCGTTCAATATGAAATTCACCGCCTCTGCCACCGAGGGGGCGATGTAATCGGGCACAACGCCCTGCTCCCTGCATTCCGCGATGGAGCTCGTGCCGTAGCCTGTGAGGACGAGTATTCCCTTTGCGCCGGCGTTCCTGCCGGCAAGCACATCGCCGATCCTGTCGCCGATGACGTACGACCTGCTCAGATCCACACCCATTTCCTCTTCCGCGCGGCGCAGCATACCGGGGCGAGGCTTCCGGCAGTCGCAGTCCGCCCGGTAGGGGGGGATGCCGGTGGTGGGATGATGGGGGCAGTAGTAGATCCTGTCGATCCGGGCGCCGCTCGCGCCGAGTTCCTGCCGGAATTTCGCATGGATCGGGATCAGGTCCGCCTCGGTGAACAGTCCGCGTGCGATCCCTGATTGATTGGAAATGACGAGGGCGAGGAATCCGTTCTCGTTTACCGCACGGACCGCCCGCCCGGCGCCGGGAATCAAGCGCATCTGCTCCGGCACGGTGAGGAATTCAACCTCCTCGTTCAGCGTCCCGTCCCGGTCGAAAAAGACAGCGGGTCGCCCGGTGGTCATTTGCGGGTAAGCGTCCTGTAAAGCTGGATATACTTCTTCGCTGATGCCTCCCACGAAAAGTCCTTCGCCATCCCGTTCTTCACGAGCTTTCGCCAGCCGGGCTGGTCGCCGTACGCGGAGACGGCCCGCTGTATCGCCTTGACCATGTCTGCAGAGGAATAATTCTTGAATTTGAAACCGGTCCCCCCGGGGCTGCCCGCATCATCGATGGTGTCGTCGAGGCCTCCCGTCGCGCGTACGATCGGGATCGTCCCGTAACGGAGGCTGTAGATCTGATTCAGGCCGCACGGCTCGTATCGGGAGGGCATGAGGAACATGTCGCTTCCTGCTTCGATGAGGTGCGCGAGCTCTTCGCTGAAGGTCAGAGCCGCGGCGACCTTCTCGGGGAATTTCCTTTGCGCCTTCTCGAACAGGTCGTGATATTTCTTCTCCCCGGTGCCGAGCACGACGAGCTGGAGGTCCATCTTCATCAGCGCATCGAGCTCTTCGCCGATCAGATCGAACCCCTTCTGGTCCGCGAGCCGGGAGATTATCCCGATGACCGGGATCCTTTCGTGGAACGGGAGTCCCATCTTTGAGAGGAGCGCCTTCTTGTCCTCGACCTTGAGGTCGATGGATTTGGCGTCGTATTTCAACGGGATCAGTGAATCGACGGAGGGGTCCCACACGCTGTAATCGACGCCGTTCAGAATTCCTGTCAGGTCGCTTTTCCGTGTGTTCACAATCCCCTGAAGTCCCGCACCGAACTCTTCCGAAGTGCGGATCTCCTGTGCGTATCGCTCGCTGACCGTCGTGATCGCGTCGGAGAAGACGAGCCCGGCCTTCAGGAAGTTGACATGCCCGTATGCTTCCACCCCCTCGATGCCCATCAGCTCCGGAGGGAGCTGCGTCTTGGGGAATGTGGACTTCGGGAAAACCCCCTGGTATGCCATGTTGTGGATCGTGAATACCGACCGCGTGTCTTTGTAGAACGGGTCGCCTTTGTAGACCGTCTTGAGATACGCGGGGATAAGACCCGTGGGCCAGTCATTGCAATGGATGATGTCCGGTTGCCAGCCCAGTTTCTTCAGGACCTCGAGCACACCCCGGCAGAAGAAAATGAACCGTTCGTCATTGTCCGGGTAGTCCTTCTTCGTGTCGGGGTGCACATAGAGACCCGAGCGTCCGAACAGGTGGGGGTTGTCAATGAAGTAGACCTGGACTTTGATCGAGTTGTTTGCGATGAAGGAAGACTTGACGCTCGCGGTGCGAGGCCTGGGCCCCATCGGGACCTCGATCTCCTTCAGGCGGATCATGTCGTGGAGCTTCGATTTCCGCTCGTTGATGCAGCCGTATTTCGGCATGATCACGCGGATCTCGTGCTCGCTCCCCTTGATGCTCTGCGGGAGGGCGTTTGACACGTCTGCCAGACCGCCGGTCTTGGCAAATGGTTCGACCTCGCTTGAAACGAAGAGTATATTCAGTGGTCTGGCCATGCGTCCCTGCCGGTGATACGTGGGTATTCAACCGATTGAAGTTTAGAAACTTAACGAAAATTGGCCTCAGAATCAATATCCCGGCAGCCGGAGAACTCCGCATAAAATCTTGACTTTCAGAACCGCAATCTCTATATTCCATCTGCAATAGTAGCCTACCAAATCCGGAGCAGTGCCTATAGAGGTGTTCGGTTAAAGGTTATGTGGGGTGAACGGATGCGCCGGGACATGACGCAATGCGGGCGCTCCATAATGTCGTATGAACGATCCTTTAACGAACAACCCAGTTCGGCAGTGCAGACCGGATTTGTCACGCCGAATGTTATGGGTTTCTAACGTTCGGTTTTTTGTTTTCGGGTACGGGTCCGTGATCTCACGCCGCATCGCAATACGAATCGTGCTTTGTGCGTCTCCAGTCCTTCTCCTGAGCGCTGGCGCTCCTGGCGGGGAAGTGACCGTGATCCGCTCTGATGCACATTCTGTGCAGATAGAATACCGGGCTCAGTATCTTGCGCCCCGTGCGGTGGTCTTCGGGGGGACGCAGTACACGATGATCGAGTTCCAGGGGGGACAGAGCGCGTCAGGGAGCGGGTCGGTGGGCGGACCAGACCTTCGGTTCCGGTATATCCCTCTGGCATTTCCCGGCGAGCGGGGGAATTCGGTCCGGGTTATCGCCGCCGACTATGAGGATATACCGAACGCGGTGGTTCCTCCAGTCCCCGCACCGCACAGGGGCGAAAAATCTCCCGGGGCCCTTCTGTATGAGGCGGACCCTGTGCGCTACGGTCTGGGACGGTTTCTGCCGGGCCCCCTGGCGGAGCTCTCGGGCGTGGGGAAGGTCCGCGCGATGCTTCTGGGGGGGGTAAGGATCATGCCGGTGCAATTCAACCCGGCTGCCCGGACGATACGGAAATACACGCGCGTGGTGGTCGAGGTGACATTCGGGGCTCAGTCCACGACCCTCTCCTCAAGAGGAGAAGAACCCTTGCTGAAGAATGTTCCTGTCAATTATGCGGCGGCGCGGACATGGGGTGGGAGGAGCCTCGGGAAGGTCCTGGCCCCGGTCCCGAGCGTCCTCGCCTCGGGAGAGTGGTACCGGATGGCGGTGACGTCGGAAGGGATGTACCGTCTTGACGCCGCCTACCTGTCGTCGCTGGGGATCAGCGTCGGAAGCATCGACCCGCGGACGATCAGGATATACGGGAACGGGGGGAGGGAGCTTCCGGAAGACATCACGGCCGCGCGTCCGGCCGACCTTGTGGAGGATGCGATATACGTCTACGGAGAGGCCGATGGGAAGTTCGATGCGGGGGACTACGTCCTGTTTTACGGGAAGGGAGCAAGGGGGTGGAGCTATGACGCGCAGGGGAAGACGCTGAGGCACTATATACACGACTACTCCGAGGTGAACTACTACTGGCTCACGTACGGAGGGGGTGCGGGGAAACGGATGCCCTCCCAGGCCTCGCTGGCGTCGTCGGCGACGGATCTCCTGAAAGACACGTTCACCGACGGCGTCGCAAACGAAGAAGAAAAGACAAACTTGCTCCTCAGTTCGCTGGTGGGAGGTGAGGGGAGCGGGCGGGAGTGGTTCGGCCAACAGGTCAACAGCGGTTCTTCATTCACCTATGTGAACAATCTTGCCGGGCTGGTGCCGACCGGCTCTATTCTCTACCGTTACGCGCTCGCCGGGCAGGCGGACAACCCACCTTCGTTCACAATAAATGAGGGAGGGACGCCCATCGGCTATGCTCCCCTGGGTCCCTCGGGGGGCTACATCGTCGCATCCGAGGGGGTTTTCCAGACGAGCGGGAAGTCATCTCTTTCCGGCAACATGAGCCAGCTCGGTTTTGCCTACAGCGGAACGGGGATCGACGCAAGGGGGTGGGTCGACTGGTTCGAGATCCTCTACCCGAGGTCACTCTCGGGCGTGAACGATTCTCTCCGCTTCTATGCCCCGGACACCACCGCAGTGGTGGAATACCATTTGCAGGGGTTCAGCGCGATGCCGATGGTCTTCAACGTGACCGATCTTGCGAACGTCCGGATCGTGACGGGGCTCGGGGGCTCGTTCCTCTTCCGCGCTCCTGAGACGGCGGGGAATCCTTCCGCGTACTGGGCTGTGGCGGGGAACTCCTGGCGTGTCCCGTCAGGGGGGACGAAGGTTGCGAATCAGAACATCAGGGGATACTCAGGGGGGGCGGACTTCATTATCGTGACGGCCTCCCAGTACCGCTCCGGAGCGGACCGTCTGGCTTCATACAGGGCCGACCCGCTCCATGGAGGGATGAAAGTCTATGTCGCCGATGTGGGGCAGATTTACAATGAGTTCGGCGGAGGAGTCACGGACGTTACGGCAATAAGGGATTTTCTGAAATTTGCGTACGACAACTGGACGCCGGCTCCGCAGTTCGTCCTGATGCTCGGCCAGGCGTCGTTTGACTACAAGGGGATTCTCGGCGTCACATCGAGCTTTGTCCCCACGTGGGAGACGCTGGAATCTTTGTACGACCTCGGGAGTTACGGGACCGACGATTTCTTTGCGAAATTCGGCGGCACCGATGTCCCGTCGCTTGTGGTCGGCCGGGTTTCGGCGCGGACGGAAGCGGAATCGGATGCGTTCGTCGACAAGCTGATACGTTATGAGAACAGTTCCGCGGCGGACGGATGGAAGATGCGCATGCTCTTCGTCGGGGATGACTCATGGACTCCGGAGGACGGCGAATCAGGGAACGGGACGATCCACAGCGATGCCGTTGAGGCCCTTGCAACCCAGTTCACTCCGAACGAATTTGAAGAGAAGAAGGTTTACCTCGCGGAGTACCCGACCGTGTTCACGGCCGCCGGGAGGCGGAAGCCGGGCGCGTACCAGGCGATCATTGACCAGATCAACAACGGGGTGCTCGTCTTCAATTTCGCGGGACATGGCAACCCCGTGCAGCTCTCGAACAACGACGTGTTTGACGTACCGACATCCATCCCTCAGCTCAAGAACGCCGACCGATTTCCGGTCTTCTTCCTCGCCACATGCAATTTCTCCGAGTTTGACGACCCCTTGAACCGTACGGGGAGCGAGATACTGATCAACAAACCTGACGGTGGTGCGATCGGCGTTGTTTCGGCGGACAGGAAGGTGTATGCCGGAGAAAACGCCGCGCTGAACCAGGGAACCTATCAGGCGATGTTCACCCGCGACGCCTTCGGGCGGCTTGTCGTCGACCGCCCTGCAAGTGCGCTCTTCTCATACAAAGCCTCGGGGGGGAACGGCGATAACGACCAGAAGTACTCTTTCCTGGGGGACCCGACGATGCGTTTCCAGTTCCCGCGGAGCTATGCGACGTTTGACAGCATCAATGGCCGTCCCCTTGATAGCGCAGGCGTGCCCCTTGCCGCCGTCGCGCAATTCCGCTCGCTCTCCCGCATCACGGTAGCGGGAACGGTCCGGGACGCCTCCAACAAGACAGACGTGACCTATAACGGCCGCGCACAGGTGACCCTCAACGACGCAAGCAGGACTCAGACGATCGTCAACTTCGACCCGAACACCCCCACATGGTCCTACGTGGCGACGGGAGGACTCCTCTTCCGGGGTGAGAACTCCGTCACGAACGGAAGGTTCGCGGCGACATTCATCGTCCCCAAGGATATTCAGTACGGCGACAGCCTCTCGCGGGGAAGGCTCGTCGCGTATGTTTACCGCGCCGATGCCCCTGCCTCCGATGCCGAGGCGTACACGGGAAACGTCCATATCGGCGGGACCGACTCATCGGCCGTCAATCCGAAGACCGGTCCAACCCTGCAGCTCTACCTGGGGAGCAGGAGTTACCGGGCCGGGGACCTCGTGGGGGAGAACCCGCTCCTTCTCGTCGACCTGGCAGACTCGAACGGCATCAACACTTCCACGTCGGGGGTGGGACACAGGATCGAAGCATGGCTCAACAATGCTTCTCAGAGCACAGACCTGACGAACAACTACACGAGCAAACTGGACAGCTACCGCGAAGGGACGATACAGTACCAGCTCCAGAGCCTGCCGGAGGGAAAGAACACTATCCGGGTGAGGGCGTGGGACTCTTTCGACAACTCCGGGAGCGCCGAGACGGTCTTCCAGGTGGCCTCGAGCGACCGGTTGAGCGTGACGGACGTCTTCAATTTCCCGAACCCGTTCGGGGCATCGGGGACGGAGATCACGTTCAGGCAGAACCAGACGGCGCCGCTCGCCGTGACGGTGAAAATATTCACCGTGGCGGGACGTCTGATCCGGACCCTGGAGGAGTTCACGCCGGGAGACTCGTTTGTACGGATCCCGTGGGACGGGCGTGACCGGGATGGTGACGTGATTGCCAACGGAGTGTATCTCTACAAGCTGATCGTAAGGACCGCGGACGGGCGGTTCTCGAGCGAGGCGCTCAGCAAGCTGTCAAAAGTTCAATAAGAGAAGACGACACCATCATTATCCGGGAAGGATGATTATCATGCTTACCATCAAAGGCTTTACACGCATGGCCCTGCTCCTGGCGCTCCTGCCGCTGGGGGCGGCATTGCTGCCGGAGAGTGCGAGTGCACAACCGGGGGCATCAGCTGTCCCCTTTCTGCTGATCGCGCCGACGTCGCGGGCATCGGGCATTGGCGAGTCGGGGACGGGAACGGTCGACGATGCATCGGCGATTTACTGGAATCCGGGCGCGCTCGCGTTCATGGACGGGCAGGAGGTCAGCATCACGCATGCGAACTGGCTGCCGCAGTTCCAGCTTCCCGACCTCTTCTATGACTACCTTAATTTCAGGATGCATATCGACGGGATCGGAGGGACAATCGGCGCGGCCGTGACGTACCTGAACCTGGGGGAATTCACGCTGACAAACTCCTCCGGGCCGACCCCCATCGGCACGTTTAAATCGTACGAATACGCGTTCACCGTCGGCTATGCGACAAAAGCATTCGATGACCTGGGGATCGGTCTCAACCTCCGGTTCATCCACAGCGCCCTCTCGCCGATCGGTACGGAATCGGAAAAAGGGAACGGGATTGCATCGACTGTCGCCGTCGATCTGGCATTCATGTACAGGCCGGAACACCTGAATGTCCCCCTGCTGGGCGATCTCGGCAAAAGGTTCAGCTTGGGGATGAACCTCACCAACCTGGGCCCCAAAGTGACATACGTCGATGCGGCGCAGGCAGATCCTCTGCCGACCGATCTCCGGTTCGGCCTCGGGTACAAGATACTCGACGATGATTTCAACAGCCTGCAGGCGTCGCTCGACTTCACCAGGCTTCTCGTCCGCAGGTACAGTGACGGGACGTCGGACGCCCTCCCGAAATCGCTCTTCACGGCATGGGGGGACGGCGGGTTCAGGCAGGTTGTCGTGAGCGGCGGGATGGAATACTGGTATGGTGCGCCGCGCCTGCTCGCCCTCCGTATCGGTTACTTCTATGAGAACCCGGCGTATGGAAACCGGAAGTTCCTCACGTTCGGTGCCGGCATCCGTTACAACATTTACGGCTTTGATTTCAGCTACATCTCTGCGTCCCAGGATGAACCTCTGTCGGATACTATCCGGTTTTCGCTCCTGATTGCCTGGGGCGGTAATTAACGGCTCCCTCCGGCCGCGCTCCGGCGCGGCCGGAGGGAAAGCAGGGTCTTCTCATCTT
>PMND01000140.1:0-3005 GCA_003161955.1 Ignavibacteriota bacterium
AATTCCCCGGAAAAGCACGCAGAAAAAATACGACCAAAAAATACGCCGGAGCGGCGTGAAAAGCAATACCACCCGGCAATATCGGTGAGCGATGTGTGCACCGCGGCCGTGTTCAGGCCGGGTGAAAAGAAATTCCGCCCCCTAAGTCGTTGTCGCATAAAACAAACTGTCCCGCCGGAAAATATTAACTTGACTTCACTCCGACAACGTATTATATTTTCGGCCGTTGCTCTCGCCTTCCGCCCCATCACATATCAAGTCATCACACCCGGGGGGGAGGGTTTTTCTTTCTGTTTTTTCTAATGCGAGGACCTGCCTTATGGCCCACAAGGAAACTCCCCCCCTTCCCTCCGTGGACACGAAGAACACCATCCGCTCCGTCAGGGGCTCGAAGGTCATGAACGAGGCGGTCATGGACCTCGCCCTCGATTGCCGCGACTATTACAAGGACAACGACCTTGCCGCCGACGTGCTGCGGTCGAAGTACCTTTCGCACAACGAGAAGGGGCCGATGCATATGTGGGACCGCATCGCCAAAGCGCTCGCCTCCGTTGAAAAAGACAAGGAATACTGGTACAACCGATTTCTGGAGCTCCTCTTCGACTTCCGGTTCGTCCCGGGAGGCCGCGTCATGCACGGAGCGGGGCGCGAGGACGCTCGCCGCAGGCCCACGCTCTCCAATTGCTATGTGATCCCGATCGAGGAAGACAGCCTCGAAGGCATCTACCGTTGTATCACGGAATCGGCGATGGTCTACCGCACCGGCGGCGGCGTCGGCACCGATCTCTCCATCCTGCGCCCTGAAGGCGCGGCGGTCAACGCCACGATCGACCATTCCCCCGGCGCGACCGCGTTCATGAACCTCTTCAGCGAAAGCACGAACACGGTCTCGCAGGCGGGCCGCCGGGGCGCCCTCATGCTGACGATGCGCGTGGACCACCCGGATATCGAGCGGTTCATCACGATCAAGAACGACCCGCGGCGCATCAAGGTGCAGCACGCCAACATCAGCGTACTGATTACGCACGAGTTCATGAACGCCGTCATCAACGACACGGAGTTCCAGCTCCGCTGGAACGGGAAAAGCTACAGGAAGGTGAAGGCGAAAGAACTCTGGTACAAGATCATCAAGAACGCGCATGCCTCCGCGGAGCCCGGGATCATATTCTGGGACACGATGAAGGACTACCACAACGTCGAATACGCCAACCCCCTGAGCAGCACCAACCCGTGCGGAGAACAACCCCTTGCCGCCTACACCGCGTGCAACCTGGGAAATATCAACCTGAGCAAGTTCGTGGACGATCANNTACAACATGGAGAACCACGCGCTCGAGAAGATCCGGAACGCCGTGGCCTCCGACCGGCGCATCGGACTTGGAATCACGGGGCTGGCGGACGCACTCGTGATGATGAAGATCAAGTACGACACGCAGGAAGCCCTCGACGAGACCGAGAAGATGATGCGCACTATCCGGGACGAGTCGTACAGGACTTCCGTCGAGCTCGCGCGCGAGAAGGGGCCTTTCCCGCTCTTCTNNCAGGAGAGCATCAAAGCGAACGGCATACGGAACAGCACCGTCATCACGATGCCCCCCGTGGGGACGGGATCCATTGTCGCCCAGACCAGCTCGGGGATCGAACCGATTTTCTGCACGAGCTACCGCAGGAAGGTGAAGAATCACGACGGTGAGACGTATTCGGAATACAAGGTCTATCACCCGCTCATCAAGCAGATGTTCGGCTCTGACGAGGACCTGCCGCCCCACGTCGTCACTGCCCACCAGATCGACCCATACTTCCGGGTCAAGATGCAGGGGGTAATCCAGAAGTACGTCGACAGCAGCATCTCCTCNNGGGATCACTGTGTACCGCGAGGGGAGCCGGGAGGGGATACTCCAGACCGAGGAATTCGCGCGGAAACAGGAGGTGTCCAAGGCCGCACGCTCCGCCGAGAAGCACCCCCGCTCGCCGCGCCAGCGCCCGCAGATGACCGTGGGAGTAACCCAGCGGATGAAGACCGGGGAAGGATACCTCTATGTCACGATCAACGAGGATGAATCGGGGCTCTGCGAGGTCTTTACGACAATCGGCAAAGCGGGGGGGAACGCCGCCGCCCAATCCGAGGCCATCAGCCGGCTGATCTCACTCGGACTCCGCTCCGGGATCGAACCGCGGGAGATCGTGAAACAGCTCAAAGGTATCTCGGGCCCGTCCCCCGTCTGGGACGGACACGGGGGACAGATCCTCTCCACACCCGACGCGATCGGCAAGGTGATCGAGCAATACATCGAGAACCGGGAGCACATCCGGACACAGAGGGGGATCTCCCCCGCCGCACCCGCCGCCTCAAAGCAGGCACAGGCGGCACACGTGGGAGGCGAGGCGCCGCAGGGGGGCTCGGTGACATGTCCCGAGTGCGGGACCAACGTCGAACACGTGAGCGGATGCGTCGTGTGCTACAATTGCGGCTGGAGCAAATGCTGACCTGACCGCTGCCTCGTTCAAATCCCGCCGGAGAGCGGCGGGACAAGAAAAATCCAGTCCGCACACACGCGACTGGATTTTTTTTGCGTCCCTAAAGGGATATCAGAGAAAACTCTTCACCGCCTTCTCGAAGTCTTCCTTCGGCATCCCTCCGACGTGGCGCAGGAGAACGCGTCCGTTCCGGTCGACGAAAAACGTCGTCGGGATCGCGTCGATCGACCCCTCGATCCTCCCATAGGCCTCCGTCACGTCCTCGTTCCCGAGCACGACCGGGTATGTGATCTTCATTTTTTTGACGAGCGGATTGATGACCTGCCAGCCGTCCCGATCGACGGAGATGCCGACAATCTCCAGTCCCTTCCCCCTGTATTTCTCATAGACATCGAGCATGCCGGGGATCTCCCCCCGGCACGGTCCGCACCAGGTCGCCCAGAAGTTCACAACAACGACTTTCCCCCGGAGCTTCGCCAGCTCCACCACCTGCCCGGCCGAGTTCCTGAGGCTGAAGTTGGGGGCCA
>PMND01000140.1:3029-3340 GCA_003161955.1 Ignavibacteriota bacterium
TTTTCCAGTGCCCCAGTTTCCTGTGATTGAACCAGCGACCCGTCACTCTCTCCCCTCCTCTTGTGATCAGGAATTGTCACATGTCCTTTAATGTAGCAACCGGATTCGAGCTAATCAAGCAGGGGGCGTCACTCGTACCGGAGTGACTCGACCGGATCGACTGCCGCCGCCCTGCGGGCGGGGAAGAAACCGGCAAGAAGGCCGATTGCCGCAAGTATTCCCGCGGTGAGGAGTATGATCGTGGCCGAAAGAACCGGCTTACCGAGAAATTGCATGGCCCCGATCTCGCCGTCGGATGGAATGAGCCTGAC
>PMND01000075.1 GCA_003161955.1 Ignavibacteriota bacterium
GATCTGTACTCCCTGCCCGTCGTCGCCGTGGCATGTCCGGCAATTCTCCCGGAAGAGAGTCTTCCCCCGTTCGGGGTCGAGCGCCTCGACCGGAATCAAGCTGTCAAGCTGGATCATATTCTGCCCCCGCCATGGGAGTTTTTCCCTCCCCCGGATCCCTTCCGAAAGCCACTGAATGTACGCGGCGAGAGCCGCGACTTCCTCTGATTGCGGGATGGGCCCGGGGATATGATCACGCGCACTGTCCGGCCCGGCCGGAGAAGCGCCCGGGATGCCTGCGTAGCCTGTGGCGTTTTCGCTCCGCATGAAGCAACCGACGATCCTGTCTTCGAGGGAGAAGGGGCGTCCCTCCCGTTTATTGTATTCGGGGAAGACACCGGCCACACCTACAAGGGGAAGAGCGCGCTCTCTCTGTCCTCCGTTGAGATGACAGTTGCCGCAGGAGAGACGGTTTCGAGCGAACTTCGGAGCCTCCTCCGGAGTCCACATGAATATTCTGTACCCCCGCCTGATCTCCTCAGTCCGCGGGGAGCTCCCGAGTGTTGAATCCTTCAGAGGATCCCTCGGGATATCCCAGGCGGTGGTCATTGTCGTCCGGGCCGGGACAAGCCGCCCGGGGAGAGGACTTTCCGTCTGTTGGCTTTTTGATTCCTGATTTGTATTTCCAGACATGAGACGGCATAACACGAGGAAGCATATGGGAGCCATGCTGAACGCGAGTTTCATTCTCATTCCGTCCCTTTCTCCTGTCCTCCAGATAACAATATGAATTTCCAGACCGTTCCTGAGATATCTCCTCTCCTCCTGCTATTCTCCCCGCTTCTCATTTTTAGAAATCGGCAACCCCGGTTTCCGATTCCTGGAAACATCCGGAGTGTCGTCCCGACTCTCCCCCATCTTGTTTGAAAAAAAATCTGTCAGTTTCCAAAGTACCCGGTCATAACCAATAAGCTCTCATTTGGCATGAAATTTGGGAACAGAAACACCAAAAATTTCCGGGAATTTCCTGATGATGCAGCTTTCGATGACAGGCGAATACGCCGTTCGAACAATGATACATCTAGCTGCTGTCCCCTCTGGAGAGCTTGTTCAGATCTGCGATATTTCCAAAGAGTGGGGAATCCCGGAGGGGTTTCTGCGCAAGATTGTCGCTCAATTGTCAAAGGACGGCCTCATCCGGTCTCAGCGTGGAGCCGGCGGGGGGATACAGCTCTCAAGGCCTGCGGCGACGCTGACGCTCCTCGAAGTGATCGAGGCCGTTGAGGGAAAAGTCTTCCTGAACAAGTGTCTCATTGCGCCGGGGACCTGCCACCTCGACCTGACCTGCGCGGTCCACACGGTCTGGTGCGACGCGCAGCAGGCCCTCCGGACAATATTGAACAGAAAATCTTTGGCCGAGCTTGCCTCCGGTGTCATCAACAACCGGTCCCGGGAATCCGTCCGGACCCTCGCCTGAAAGATCCCATGCCTCACCGCCAATTTCGCGTAGAGATTCCCGACATCGAATACTGGCAGCGTCAGGTTAAGTGCCAGTGGGGATGTCCGGTCCGCACAGATGCGCGCGGGTACGTCATAGCGATCGCCGAGGGGAGATACCTTGACGCCTACAGGATGGCGCGCGCTCCGAACCCGTTTGCATCGATCTGCGGCCGCGTCTGCGGCGCGCCGTGCGAGGTCGACTGCCGCCGGGGGAGCATCGATGAACCCGTGACGATCCGGGCCCTGAAGAGATTTGTCACCGAGAAGTACGGTGTCGAATCGGGCGATCCCGGCGCCACGATCGCATTCTCGACCGCACGCCGTGATCCCGCCAATCCCCGTGCCGGCACCAGAGTGGCAATCATCGGCGCCGGCGTCGCCGGATTGACGGCTGCGCACGACCTCGCTCTCCTCGGTTACCGCGTCACGGTCTTCGAGCGTGACGCTGTCGCCGGAGGCATGCTGATGACCGGGGTTCCGGTGTACAGGCTCCCCAGGGATCTCGTCCGGATGGAGATTGACGCGATACTCTCGCTGGGGGTCGAGCTCAGACTCAACGTCGCCGTCGGCACGGACACGACGATCCCGCGGATGCGGCAGGAGGGTTTCGAGGCGATCCTGATAGCCTCGGGGCTCCAGAAAGGGCGCGCTCTCACAATCGAAGGGGGAGATGCGGCCGGTGTCATACACGGGATCGATTTTCTCAAAGCCGTCAACACAGGCAAGCCGGCGAATATCGGCGAGCGTGTCGTGGTGATCGGAGGAGGGAATGTCGCCTTCGATGTCGCCCGTTCTGCCGTCCGCCGCCCGGGCCGGTCGGAAGCCCAGGATTTTTACGAAGCGACTGACAGCTCCCGCATGGCGCTCCGCACGGGTGCGAAAGAAGTCCACCTCGTCTGCCTTGAATCCCGGGAGGAGATGCCCGCCGACGAGCTTGAAATCAAGGAAGGAACGGAAGAAGGGGTCACGCTCCATACCTCGCGTGGTCCTCTCCGGATAATAACGGAGAACGGGAAGGTCGCGGGTCTCGCGACGCGCCGTGTGAAATCGGTGTTCGATGCTTCCGGCCGGTTCAATCCCGCGTTCGAGGAGGAACCCGGTGAGATAATCCCCGCCGACACGGTCATGCTCTCCATCGGTCAGAGCGCGGACGTCGGCTTCCTGAAGGATGTGCCGGAGCTGAAGATGAGCCGCGGGCTCGTTGAAATCGATCCCGTGACCAAGCGTACAAGTATCCCCTACATCTTTGCCAGCGGCGACGTCGCAGAGGGGGCGCGTCTGTTCATCAACGCCGTGGCGTCCGGTCAGCGCGCGGCCGTTTCCATCGACGAGTACCTCCGGGGATCAACTCTCCATGAGGAGAGGACAGGGACTTTCACGTTGCCGCCGGCCCACGGGATGGTCGAGGGCTACCTCCAGTTCGACCGTGTCAATCCCCCGGTCATCGAGCCCCCCGAGCGTGTCTCCGGCACGAAGATCATCGAGCTGAATTTTGAAGAACCGGTGGCACGGGAGCAGGGAGAGCGCTGCCTCAAGTGTCACATCAACACGATATTCAACGGGGAGGAATGCATTCTCTGCAACGGGTGCGTCGACGTCTGCCCCACGTACTGCCTCGCCCTCGTGCCGCTCACGCAGATTGCGGCAGATCCCCGCATGGAAAAGGTCCTGTTCCGTCGCTATGGACTCGACGTCGCCCGGCTCGGGGCTGAGGAGGGACCCGCCGCCGTGCGGGCCACAGGGTCGGCGATGCTTAAGGATGAAGAGCTCTGCATCCGGTGCGGGTACTGTGCGAAGCGCTGTCCCACCGGCGCCGTCACGATGGAGCATTTCGGCTATCAACAGCAGTTTGAGCTTCACTAATCCCGGAAGGAATCACGTATGGTTATCTCAGTCTACTTCCTCATCTTCCTCAGCATCGTTCTCGGCGCGCTCTTCGCGCTCGGATTCGTCTGGGCAGCGAAGACAAACCAGTTCAAAGACATCGAAGAGCCCAAGTACCGCATGCTTCGTGATGAAGACTAACCCCGCCATAACAGGAGCACAGCTGTGAAAAAGACGAACGTCCGAATGCAGCAGCCTGAGATGGACAGGAGGACATTCCTGACCGCGCTCGGACTGGGAGGGGTTGGGTTTTCTGCGTTGATCGCCGCCGTGGGAAATCTCCTGTACCTCAAGCCTGCCGTGGATTACGGCCCGCCCACCGTCATCCGTGCCGGCAAGCCGGACGAATACAAGGAGGGGATCAAGGAGGTCATGGAGGACCAGCGCGTTGTGATCGTCCGGGACAAAAGAGGATTCGCCGCCATCTCCATCACGTGCACGCACCTGGGATGCACGGTNNCTGGACTGGTATCAGGTCAGCATAGCGCCGAACGGCGAACTGGAGATTGACAAATCGGTTAACGTTCCGCCCGGCACATACTTCAAAGCATGACCCTTCCAACGCCACCGGGGACTTCCATGACCAACTCGACCGTTACCACGCCGCCTTCGCCGGCCCCCCGAAACCGGTTTGCCGAATTCGGGAGGAACATCTACCGCTCGCTGTTCCGCTACGGCAGAGTGCCGCAGGACGCCGAAGGGCAATCGTATGCCGTTTTCAACAGTCTTTTCCTTCACATCCATCCCGTGAAGGTGTCGCGCCATTCTCTCCGGTTCAGCTACACACTGGGACTCGGGGTGATCGCGACAGCCCTCTTCCTTGTCCTCACATTCACCGGCGTCTGGTTGATGTTTTATTATTTTCCTTCCGCCAGCGAGGCATATAACAGGATGCTCGACCTCCGGTCCGCGGTCGATTTCGGCTTCGTCCTCCGCAATGTCCATAAGTGGGGGGCCGAGCTGATGGTGCTCGTCGTCATTCTCCATATGGCACGTGTCTTCTTCACGGGCGCGTATAAACCCCCCCGGGAGTTCAACTGGCTCATCGGGATACTCCTCCTCCTCCTGACGTTCGGTCTCTCGTTCACCGGCTACCTGCTCCCCTGGGACCAGCTTGCATTCTGGGCGATTACCGTCGGGACGTCGATCGCAGGGTATGCCCCGATCCTCGGCCCTCCGCTCAGGAAGTTTCTTCTGGGAGGGGAGGTGGTCGGACAGGAGGCCCTGGTCCGGTTCTACGTGCTTCATGTCGTCATACTCCCGGGACTTCTTTCGATTTTCCTCGCCATTCATTTCTGGAGAATCCGCAAGGACGGAGGACTCTCTCATCCGAATGACAACGATGTCCCGCCGGAAGGAGGCGGACAATGAACGAGGTCAATACAAAGCATGTCTATCCGGAAGATCCGTCCAAAACATACGGGCTGATGGAGCTTGTGAAAGGGACGAAGCCCACGGTCGGACTCCCGCCCGATGACATGGTCTTCACATGGCCCCATCTCCTGGTGCGCGAGCTGACGATTTTCGTTGTGGTCGTCGCCGCACTCCTGGTGCTGGCATTTCTCTTCAACGCCCCCCTCGAGGAGGTGGCGAACCCGAACCACCCGCCGAACCCCGCCAAAGCTCCCTGGTATTTCCTGGGACTCCAGGAGCTCGTGAGCTATTCGGCGATCATCGGCGGCGTTATGATCCCCACGCTCATCATTGCGGGGCTGGCGCTCGTCCCGTTTGTCGACAGGAAGAAGGCCGGGATCGGCGTCTGGTTCGCGAAGGAGAGGTCGCTTGCAAACGGACTTTTTCTGACGTTTCTCATCGTCATGCTGATACTGATCATTGTCGGTATGTACTTCCGCGGACCCAACTGGGGCTTCGTGACCCCCTGGGACGGATAAACCCCTGTTATTGCTAGTTGCTGTCATTACCGAGTTGCTGTCATTGCGAGCGGAGCGAA
>PMND01000161.1 GCA_003161955.1 Ignavibacteriota bacterium
TCCGCTGGTTTTTCCTTCTCCGGGGTGCTCCCACTACCCCTCGCTCAGCCTAACGAACCCGTGTTGTAGATGATGGAAATCCGTTCGTATTCTTCAATTGTGAGAAGAAGGACGTCCCCGGTCACACCTGCCGGTTCAGCTTGTCGCCCCCTCTCTCGTAAACCTCACGGTGGGATGCAGTTTCTGATTGCAATGGCACGCCTGTGCTGTCAATCACAAGTCAGACGCGCAGCCGGTGAGTAATGACCTTTCCCGCCCATCCCGTGTGATGGTGCTCAAGTAATCTTACCCATAAAATTCCTTCCTTGAATCACGAGCTCGCCGGCCGGGGTCGGCATCACACCAATCAGCCGGCGGAGTCGGGAATCCTGCGGAGGAATTGAAAATGAGAATGCCGAAGTGTCTGGTTGACATTTGCTGTGGAACCGCGATGACGCTCCTGTTCGGCTCCTGTTCGTCTGAGGCACCGAACTTCAGCCTGAGGACCGCCGAGGGAAAGACCATCGAATTGCAGGATCTTCAGGGAAAAGTGGTTGTCATCAATTTCTGGGCATCCTGGTGTCCGCCTTGCCGGTCCGAGATCCCGGGCCTGATCGAAGTGTACCGCAAATACCGGCCGAAAGGGCTGGAAATCGTCGGGATCTCCCTCGACAGGGACGGATGGAAAAAGGTCTCTCCACTTGTCAGGGAACTGAACATTGTGTATCCCGTGGTGATGGGGGATAACGATGTCGCCAATGCATACGGGGGGATCCGTGCTATTCCCACGACGATCATCATCGATAGGAACGGGAAAATTGTCGACCGCGTGGTTGGATTCCTGGACAGGCAAAAATTTGAAGATGAGATTCGGGAAATAATGAACTCATAACTATCCCGTACTCAGTACTAGCGAACCAGGACGATCCTCATCGTCCGCACAAATCCTCCCGCTTCCAGACGGCAGAGATACACTCCGGCCGGGACTCCCGTGGCGTCCCACCGGACGGAGTGTTCCCCCGGAGTCTGCCTCCCCTCCGCAAAAGTCCCGATCACACGACCGAGCATGTCGAATATTACGATCCTTGCGTTCCCGGCCGCCGGGAGCCGGTAGCCGATTGTCGTCCCCGGATTGAACGGATTTGGGTAATTCTGCAGGAGAGAATACCCCTCCCTGTCAGCGCTCCGCACGGATGCAACGGGCATCGCCTCGAACGATTCGCTGAACCATTCCGCGCCGTTCGTGTCGATCTCCTTCACCCTGTAGTATCGCCCGGCCGCTCCGCCGGCGTCGGTGTATGAATAATAGTGGGTGAGGATCGTCGTGCCGTGCCCCGGTATCAGGGGCGACACCGNNGAATTCTGCGGACTCAATGACTTCTGAGCGACAAAGTCGGCCGCGTTGTTGTTGCTGTCCCATCCGTTCCCGGAACTCGCGTCGTTTCCCCCCGGTGCCATACCTGATGCAGTGGCAAGCGGTCCGCTTTTCCGCTCAAGAGAAGTTGCAGTCCCTGGCGCAGGTGCGGGCCCGCTTCCTTCATACCCGTCAGCGCTGCCGTATCCGACCAGATCGACGATCGATCCGCCCGCGGGGTTTGTTCCGGAAAGGGGGGCCGTGCTGCTGACGAGGGCGACCTTGCCGGCGGTCGCGGACATGTTGGTGGTCCCCGTAGTATCCGGCGTCGGAAGAGAGGCGCCGTTCGTCCCCCCTGCGAGTTGCACCAGGTAGTACCCGAAAGGGAGTATACGCCCGCCGAGCGGTGCAGCATGCCACGCCCCTGTCCCGGTCGCGCTTGCGTATTGTACAGACCAGCCCGTAAGAGAAACGGCGAAATACGTCGGATTGTAAAGTTCGACGTAATCGTTCCTGTAGACGGCGCCGTTGTTCCCGCCGTTGCCGTACAACTCACTGATCACAACATGGCCGGCGATCTGAGCCGCCGCCGGCACGGCGAGCATCTGGAGACAAATCAGAACGCCCCTGAGCTTCTTTTTCATGACCTCCTCCGGTTGTGCGCATTCCTCTCTCTTCATACATTGCGCGGAGGGGTTTTCCGGGGGGGACCCCGGATCTTTTTTCCCTGTGGAGGAGACCGCAAATGATCCGGGAAGCTCTCACCGTGCGCGGAGGCTTCCCGTCTCCGGCGGCACGCGTCATTCGCCCGGCAAATCTCCATTCTCAGTCACGGTGCGGCGTGCACGAACGACCGTGAAAAGAGGCCGGCGATTGGCAACTATGGAGGTCGCGGGGCTGAAAGAATCGAATACCGGCGCCGTGGAAGCGTTGAAGAAACTGAAGGGAAGCCCGTAACCGGCGGGGAGGGGGACAGAAAGGACCCCGGCGAACGCCGGGGTCCGAAGATCTTCCGGATGAAAGGGGATTATTTTCCCTTCGCGATCCCGATGACGCCGCAAGCGACGCGCGCCCCGGCGTTTCCCGTGGGCTGCGTCTTAAGATCGTCTTCCTTTTCATGCACGATCACCGCGTGCCCGACGATCGAATGCTCTCCCGTGAGAGCCATGACAGCGTCCACGTAATCGACGTGGGCCTTTCCGTCCTCCCCCGCTTCGATATTTCCCATGTCGCCGGCGTGCCTCTTGTCGCTCGAGGGCATGCCATGAGGCATGCCCGCCGGGTTGAAGTGGCCCCCCGCGGAGCTGCCGTCTTCGGCGCTGCAATCGCCGAATTCGTGAATGTGGAAACCGTGCTTCCCCGGGAGGAGACCGGTCAGATCGGCAACCACCCGCACGCCGTTTTCCACCGCTTCGAATGTCACGACCCCCTTCACGCCGCTCCCTTTCAGAGGTGAAAGCACGGCGACCGCCTTCGTGGTTGGTGCGCTCCCGTGCTCGTGTGCCGGCTGCGCTGCCGCCATCGTCCACGCCAGGACTATCAATCCGAAGCAAAGAACGAGATGGGCTCTCTTCAACATGATCCCTCCGGTAAATGGTTGAGAAACTATGACGCGAAATTTGGATATACTTTTCTACAGATGCAAGTGTCCCTCCGCTTGTGACACGGCGGCGGAGACAGGGACCCCGGAGACGCGGTGTCTGCAGGGTTGATTTTTCGCCGAGAGTTGTCTTCTTTCTCTTATGACTGCGCTGCTCCGGCGGTGCGGCGACCGCTTCCAGGAAAGGACAATTGCATGAGTTCTTCGCTGAAGTACCTTCTGCTTGTCGGTCTCGTGTGCGGCTCCGCGGTGGCGGGTGCGCAGACGGGACCACCCCCGGGGCTCGATGACTTCGTCGAGAGTATCCGCTCCGCCTTCAACGTCCCGGGGATCGGACTTGCCATCGTGAAGGACGGCCGCGTCGTCCTCGCACGCGGCTACGGCGTCCGTACGCTGGGGAAGCCGGGGGACGTGGACGGGAACACGCTGTTTGGCATTGCATCGAACACCAAGGCGTTTACTGCGACGGCGATCGGCATGCTTGTCGAGGAAGGGAAACTGGAATGGGATGCTCCCGTTACCCGTTACATCCCGTGGTTCCGGCTCTCCGACCCGTACGTGACGCGCGAGATTACCGTGCGGGACCTCCTCGTGCACCGGAGCGGGCTGGGGCTCGGAGCCGGCGACCTCCTCTGGTGGCCTGCATCGACGTACAACAGAAAGGAAATTGCGCGCCGCCTTAGTTCAATCCCGCTTGCCACGAGCTTCCGGAACGCCTATGCATATGACAACGTGCTTTACCTGGTCGCCGGTGAGGTCATCGAATCAGTGAGCGGGCAGACCTGGGAGGACTTCATCTCGAAGCGCATCCTTGCTACGGTTGGAATGCAGCGCACGACCGTACGGCACTCCGCGGCAGGGGGAGGCTCCAATGCCGCCAGTCCGCACGCCCGGATCAACGGGACGGTCAGGCCCGTGGAGGCATTCACGAGCGACAACACCAACCCTGCGGGGGGAATTAACTCGAGCGCGGCGGAAATGGCACAGTGGCTCATGGTCCAGCTCGATTCCGGGCGAACCGCCGGTGGTATGCGGCTCTTCTCCCCGCGGACCACGCGCGAACTCTGGACGCTTGTTACTCCCATCCGGATCGGAGACCGGCCTCCTGCTCTTGCCTCTCTCCGGCCCAACTTCAATGGCTATGCTCTGGGGTTCGGCGTGCATGACTACCGGGGGATGAAGGTGGTCCAGCACGCCGGGTCACTTCCCGGTTATGTCTCAGAGGTCACGATGATCCCCCATCTGAAGCTCGGCGTGGTCGTCCTGACCAATCAGGAGTCGGAAGAGGCGTTCAGTGCGCTGACACTCACGATACTCGATTACTACCTGGGCGCGCCCTCCGTAGACTGGAAAGAGGCGTTCCGGCGGACGGCGTCCTACCGCGATTCCGTGGTTGCCGCAGCAAAGCGCCATGCCTCCGCGGCCCGGGACACGTCCTCGCGTCCTTCGCTCCCCCTGGAGAAGTATGCGGGAAGGTACGAAGACCCCTGGTATGGCGAAGTCCAGGTGAGGTGCGTGAACGGCCGGCTCTCCATGCGGTTCGGTCACAACCCCGCGCTTGAAGGGGAGATGGAGCACTGGCAGTATGACACGTTCATCGCCCGCTGGAAGGATCCCGAGCTCCGCGCGGATGCATTCGTGACGTTCTCACTGAACCCGGACGGGTCCATTGATCGCGTCAGGATGAAGGCCGCCTCCCCGGAAACCGACTTCAGCTTTGATTTCCAGGATCTGGTCCTGACCCCGGCGGGCGCTCATTAAAAGAGAATCTGTCTATTGTTTCTCCGTGAGCGCGCCGAGGAAGAGCCGGGCGGCAAGGCGGTTCCCCTCGGCCGAAAAATGCACCCGGTCCTCCGTCAGTATCCCTTTTTCGGCGTTGGCGGTGTTTGCAGTGGCGAGGTGCTTCAGGAATTCCCGCCTCAGATCCACGAGCGAGCAACGGTGCGCGGTCGCAAGATCGCGGATGAGCTGAGCATAGTGGTTGAGATCTCCGTCAAGCTCGTTCGAACAGTCCGTCTTTTCGCCGATGAGGGCGGGGGTGGCGAGCACGACGCGAATCCCTTTTTCCTGCATCTTCGTTATCAGGGCATCATAGAACGCGACGAACTTGTCCGCGTCCGTCCCCGTTCCCAGCGTTCTCTTGTGCCAGACGTCGTTCACCCCGACGAATACTACCACCACATCCGGGTGACGGTCCAGGACGTCCCTCTCCAGTCTGAGGTAGAGGTCGTACACTTTGTTCCCGCCGATCCCGGCGCCTGTAAGCTCGAATTTGCCGGCGGGGAGCATCCCGCGCAGCTGGGTGATGTACCCGGCCGGCCCCACGCCCGCCTCGGTGATCGAATCTCCGAAAAAAATGACACGCACGGGAGGGGGCGACATCATCACTGACGTGAGCACTGTCGCAATGAGAAATGCATAGAGAACGAAGTGTCGCATAGGAGGTCCATGGGTTGTTTGGGTGCAGTGTGGTGGGACAATGTAACGGATCGGGATCGCATATTCAATCTTGACTCTTTGACGTGTGTTGCATAGCTTCAACACGACCTTCCATTTCCCCGGATATCACAACACCAGGAGTTCCCCCCGTTGCCAGGGTTGCTCGAGATCCTTCCTGAATATGTCCTCCACTGGATCGTGAAGCGGGGGAACGAGAGGCGTCTGCACGAAAAAGAGGCGCTTCTGACCGAGGGGAAGAAAAACGAATCCCTCTTCATCGTGCTCGACGGGCTTTTCTGCTCGTACGCAGCGGGCTCACCGCGTGTCCTGGAACATTTCGGCGCGGGGAGCGTCAAGCTCGGCAATTTCCATCCCAGGAATCCCGCGAAAGAATTTATGGATTATGTGCTGGAGTGGAATCTGATCCACCGGACGGAGGCGGACATGAACCGGCTGTTCGAGCGTTCCATGTTCGGCAAACCATGCTCGAAGATCCAGTTCGAAGCTCTGGGGATCAACCTGTTCGCCGAGTGTTCCCGGGATTAAGGATCCCGCTGTTTCCGGCGCTCGTTCGGGACGATTCTACGAAGAGCGCACATGAAACCAAACAGGGCACATGGGCGTTACTTCTGCAACACAGGAGGGGCTTCAATGGAAATTCTTGAAAAAGCGACGCTCGGGGCGGGGTGTTTCTGGTGTGTGGAAGCGGTGTTTGAGGAACTCGCTGGAGTGAAGTCCGTTGTCGCGGGATATGCGGGAGGGAGGACGAAGAGCCCGACGTACGAAGAGATCTGTTCCGGGACAACGGGACATGCCGAAGTCGCCCAGATCACGTTTGACCCCCGAACAATCACATTCGGGGCAATACTCCGGGTGTTCTGGGCGGCGCACGATCCCACGACGCTGAACCGGCAGGGGGCAGACGTCGGAGAGCAGTACAGGTCGGTGATATTCTATCACGACGCGACGCAGAAAAAGACCGCGGAAGAGTCCCTCGAGAAAGCAGCGACCGGCCTTTCATCCCCCATTGTCACGGCGATAGAGCCGCTCAGGGAGTTCTACGAGGCTGAGAAGTACCACCAGGATTACTTCCGGAACAACCCCGGGGCGCCGTACTGCATGTTCGTCATAAAGCCGAAGCTCGACAAATTGCACCGCGGCCGGGAGTGATGCAGTCCCCCCTGAGGGGGGAGTGCCACTTTGCTTCTCACGCTCCTGTTCGTTAGATTTACCCCGACTTTTCACATCCACTCGCCACATCCACAGGCGGTCACCTCATGGCGGATTCTGGTTCTCGTCCCCGGCGGACGCACCGGCTTCGGCGCTGGCTGATCATACTCCTGATCACGCCCGTCATTCTGTTTTCATTGTACATATGGCTGTCACTCACGTGGAGTTATTCGCACGGGGAGAGGGCGGGCTACGTCCAGAAATTCTCTCAGAAGGGGTGGGTGTTCAAGACGTGGGAAGGGGAGCTCGCAATGGTCTCGATGCCGGGGACCACTCCTGAGAAATTCTACTTCAGCGTGCGGAACGACTCGGTGGCGGCTCACATCAATACCTCGCTCGGGGGGAGAGTGGCCCTGGTGTATGACCAGCATACCGGCATCCCGCTGAACTGGTGGGGCGAAACCGAGTACTTCGTGACCGATGTCAGGGTTCTCGAGCCGGTGGGCCGACCCTGAGAAGCACGGCACCGTGCCGTGCAACGGGAAGTGTGATCCCCGCGGGAAACTCTCCAAGGTTCTTTTGGCGCCAGAGGTCGCGGACGGACTGAGTTCCCGTCATCCCCAGCTCCGACCAGAGGAGGGGGACGTCTGATTTCCAGCGCCCCCGGTTGAAGAGTCCGACCGCCTTCGACCCGTCTTCCATGTCCTTCGCCCAGACTTCGATGTCGCCGTTCACGCTGACACGGGAAGCCTGCCTCCCGAGCGGGTCCTGACTCACGTCAAGCACTTCGTCGTTCGTCAGCAGGCTCGCGGTGAATTCGTCGAGCTGCGTCATGTCGCACCCGATCAGCAGGGGAGCGGCAAGGAGTGCCCAGAGTGTGATGTGCGTGTACTGCTCATTGGGCGTCAGCCGCGTGGGGTGGAGCTGCGGGCCCCAGCCGACCTTCCCGACAACAAGCATGTCCGGATCGTTCCAGTTTCCGGGTTTCGCGAACTTCTCGTGTCCGGCCTGTGCGAAGCCGATTCCCGACATGCTCTCCCACGTGTCTTCGATATCGCCGGTTGTGCGCCAGGAGTTCCCTCCGGCCTCACCTCCCCATTCCCAGACATTCCCCATACCGTACTGGCAGAAACTGAAGACGATGTCACGGTGAACGCCGTTCAAAGCCCGGCGCATGAGGCGATANNATTCCCCACCGGGCGTACTGGGCGGCATCCTGTTCTTCAAACTTGTAACTGGCGGTGAAGCCTGCACAGGTGAGAGGGCCCGGTGAGGAGTAGATCCCGAGCTTCAAACCCCTGCTGTGGACGTAGTCGCCCAGCGCCTTCATGTCGGGGAACTTCCTGTTCGTGTTTATCTTCCCTTCGGGTGTCCTTGGCTCTCCTCCCAGGAGCGAGTCCTTTGTATCCGGCTTCACTTCCCAGCAATCATCGATGTTGATATACGTCCAGCCGTGATCGATGAGACCGCTCTTCACCATTGCATCCGCCGCGGCGCGCACCTTCGCGTCGTCGACGGCAGAGGCAAAACAGTTCCAACTGTTCCATCCCAGCGGCGGGGTCAGCGCCACCTGATTTCCTGAAACGATCGTGAGGACACGCTCTGACGTCCCGAGTCGGTTCCGGGCCTGGATCGTGACCCGGTAGGTCCCGGGAGCCGCGAGCGTGCCGGTGATGCGTCCCGTGGCGCTCTCGAGCGAGAGTCCTGCGGGAAGCCCTTGCGCGGAAAACCTCATCGGGCGGGTCCCCGTGGCTGCGACGGTGTAAAGAAACGGATTCCCGGGACGGGCTCCGAACACGCGCGCGCCGTTGATGCGGGGGAGCGGTGATGGTCCCGGCGTCAGTATCACCGGGATGAACTGCTGCGCGCGCGCATCAAGGTAGGTTTTTCTGACCCCATCCAGCGCGTCCGCGGAAGACGCCGCCCGTTCCCCGGCCAGTGCGGCGGCCCGGTCTGCGGGAGAGTCGAAGAGCGTCGCCGCCGCATACCGACGCGCGAGCTCCGCATAGTTTCCCGGCTCCCACGCCGTCGCCCAGATGCTGTCCGCAGACTCCCAGGCGATTTCGTCCCTGACCCTCTCGGAGGGGAAATCCCGGGCGACAAGACGCAGAAGATCCCTCAGCTCCCGGTTCACGACTGCAAAGTAGAACCCGAAGTCCCCCTGCCCGTTGTTGATCTTGAGAAGCAGCCGGTGTTCCCCCCGGGTGAGGCCGAGCACAACTTCCTCCTGATCCGGTTGCACCCCTCTGGCGATATCGTGCTGGAGCACCGGCTTCCCGTCAAGCCATACCTTGATGCCGTCGTCGCTCCCCAGCGAGAGCGCCAGGGTCGTGTCCCGGGGGGCCGACACGTGTCGCGAGATAAACATCGCGCAGAAATCTGTTTGCTCAAAGAGGACCACCGTGCCGTCGCGCCACTGAGGTCTGTCGGTCCACCGGAGTGATCCCCCTTCATAGGCTTTTCCCGGGACGAATTCCGTTTCGGGAGGGAACACCTCCGCGAATGCGTCTCTCGTGTTCGCCCTGAACGGCCCGATGGATGTCCAGGGTCCGAGGCGGACGGCGGACGACCCGCCCCCTGCTCCGTGCTGGGTGTTCAGGGCTTCGAGTGACGCCTGCACGGTGTGTTGCCATGTGTTCTGCTTCCTGTAAAACGAGGGATCCTGTGCGGCTGAGGAAACGCACATCAGAGTTGTCATCACGGGAATGAGCAACGACCGGTTCATCGTGATTGCCTGTTGATTGAGGGCGTGTCAGTTCGGTTGCGAAGTCCCGGGGAAAGGTTTCTCCATGTTAAATCCCCAGAGCTTCGGATTTTCGCCTATGACTGCTGCGGAAAAGATGTAGAACACGTAGTCATATGTCTGTTTCGGGAACTTGTCCCTGTACTGCCCAAGGAATTTCCAGAAATTCCTGTCGCGCGGGTTTTCCGGCATCTCGCGGATCAGTCCCCGCACAACGTTGTGCCCCCAGTTGTACCCGGCGATCACGAGAAGACCCGATGCCTGCGCCTCCGTGTTGTACATGTCGCTGATGTATCGTGCGGCCGCTGAGGTTGATTTTGCGACGTCCTGTCTTTCGTCACGGGGGTCCGGCCTGGCGACCCTGATCAGCGGGCCTGTCTTCAGCCCGTACTGGACCGCGGTGCCGGGCATGAATTGCCACATCCCTTTTGCGATCCCGAACCGGGTTTCGGGTCCGACGACTGCAGAGTCGAATTCGCTCTCCTGGAGAGCCAGGTAGAAAAACTGGGGGGGGAGGTCGTGCGCGATCATCGCCTCTGCGATTCTTGCAGGGTAGCCGCTCTCCTGCGCCCGGGAGATGGCCTGCCTCAGCCTCGGGGATTTTTTCCAGAGATCGATGTAGTTTTCCACTTCCTCGATGAAATCGTCCGGCATCCCGATCTCACATTCTCCGAAGACGCGGGCGACATGGTAGATGGTCTTCTGCTTGTCGTCCATCCCCTCTGAATAAATCCCGAGCTCCCCGATGAGCTTCTCGTATGTCGCCGTCAGCTTCCGCCTTTTCTCCAGATAGGCGCCGACTTCCGCGTGTGCGGTAGTGTCGCCTGCGATGGACCCGAGCTGTTTCTTGAGGGACGCGTAGGCGATGTCCAGCGCTTTCATGTCATAGAATGCTTCCTGCGCAAGGACTTCCTGCTTGTGCACCTGCATGTGCTTGTAGACGGCGTAGGCGCTGGCGACCAGAGCGAGAACACCCGTCGCAATGATCACACGGATGTATTTCCGCGAGCGTTTCTTCTCCTGGACAACGAACTTCTGCCTGATGAGCCTTGTCTGCTCCCCTGCGTCGTCCTTTGCGTTCGGGTCCTTGAGATACTTGTCGAGGAATGCGGTCGGTGAGAAGAGCGGCTTCAGGAGCGTCCTGTCGCCGTCCCCGCTCGCCCCTTCAACTTCAAAGGTGAGCAGGGGCCCGGTGCGGCCGAGTATCAGTTTCGTTCTGGTGCCGAGCTGCACCTTCGTAATTTTCTTCCCCCCCCGGAATGTGCCGTTCGTGCTGCTGAGATCCCGGGCCCACCACCTGTCCTTCTCGAAGTAGACCTCAAGGTGGACCTTGCTGACTGCGGAATCCGTGAGCCGGACCTGACATTCCGGATCGCGGCCGATCCGGAAGCTCTTCGTGAATTCGAACGTCACGGGCTCGTTGGAACCTTCCGCGGCAATGAGGCTGATTTTGGGGAAGGAGCCGGGCTCGGCGATGGGTGTTGTTTTGGTGTCCATTGAGAGGGGGATGAGCGATGGGGCGTAGTATAGGGGTTTCAAGCCAACAATGCAAAGAGGAAATTGTTTCACCGTGAGGGGTAATAACTACTCCCGGTTCTCAGGTTTTTTGCGGAGAACCCGCGTAAATATGCGATTTTGCCAGGGTCTCGGAGTGGCGCATTTATTGCGATATGAAGGACCAGGTCAGAGATAGGTTGTTGCAGTGTCTTACGGGGAGGAGTGATGCCGGGAGCGATCATTACGATGCGTTTGCTGGCCCCGGTCATATACGGTTCCACGGCGCTTGTTGTTCTGGTCATGGGATTGCAGTTTTTCGCCATCGATATCGTGAAGCACGTCAACGCGTTCGGCCTGAAACTCAGTAAGGCAAACCGAACTGGTGCCTGAACCGCACTCGCAGAAAAGGATACACAGAATGAAAATGCCACTAACGCAGGCCCCCTCCAGCCTGCTGCAATCGGCGAGGCGCTACCCCGGCGTCGAACGCCTGTACCATGTTGCCTACTATCACGCCGCACGGGTAGGCTACCAGGATATTGTCTCCAGATCTCTTCACGATTTTAAGGATGGATGCGAACCCCAGGCCGCGAGATGGATTGCCCTTGCCGCTCCGCGGGTATGTAANNTCGCCAAACATCCCTCTTGACCGCCTGTGCATGGCGATCGCAGGGGGGAGCGGTGCGGCCTATGAGCCTGAACGCGTAGAGAAGGGGAGGTGTGTCCGGGCGCTGACATCGCTGGGGGGGAGGCTTGCGCGTCAGAAGGAACTCGACGGCGTTTATCGGTTTGATGCTTCGGGGCTCGCCGGTGCCGTGAAGGTTCTCCTGGTCGACGATATTGCAACGACGGGAGCGACGCTTGAAGCGATAAGCAGGGCGATCACACAGGCCCTTCCCGGTGCGGTCATCACCTGTTTCGTGCTGGCGCGCGTCGAGGCACAGCTTCAAAACAGGCACATCAACCCGGACTACTTTCTCAGGGGCGAACAGGCGGATCCGGCGCAATGCGGCGCCCGGATGTCTCTCCGTGCTCCGGCAGAGCCATCTGAATTTCTTCCCCCTTCGACCCGGATCCCGTCATCCCCCCCGCCTACCGGCCGGGGATCGGGACCCGATACGCAGAGGCTCGGGAAATCCACGGTTCCGGTCCTGCCTCAGGGCGTCTCGTCAAAACCGGCGGCTCCAGATCGAAAAGGGAGAGTTCGTAAGGGGCTTCATACCAGGTACTATGTGATCGGCCTGCTCCTTTCTCTCCTTCTCCTGGGGGCAACGGTGCTCATCCCGGTGAAAAAGGAGCCGGCACCGCCGACCTCGCGGTTTGTCCAGCTCGTCAACCAGAGCGAGATCAAATCACCGGAGCCGATCCCCGAACGGAGGCCGGTGCAGTCCGGGGAATCGCTCAAGGGAAAACCTGCAGTGGTCACAGTGCCCGGCACGGGCCTTCGCACAAGTCACTCGATGGAGTCGCGCGTCATCCCGAAAACCACCGTGCGCCAGAAGGAGCNNCTTTTTTTATTGGCGCAATGCACGAAAAAAGCATACATTAGAGCACATTCTGTCCGTCGTTCGTCCCCCTTTGAACATCAATTTCCGGTGAGCCCATGAAACGCAAGCTTCTTCTCCCTCTCATCCTCTTCACCGTGGCAGCGGCGGTGGCACAGGAGAGCGTCCAGGAACCATCCACGGGGAAGAGTTTTCCAGTGGCCGTGAAATACGCCAGGAACGGCGTCGAGTATCCGATGTCGCTCACCGGCGTAGCCGTCAGGAAAAAACTTGTGTTCAAGGTATACGGGATGGCGCACTACGAGCAGGACCCTGTGAAAGCCCCGAAGGAAGAGGCGCTCGGTGCGATGCTCGTGGACGGCAAAGCCCGCCAGATCACGATGGATTTCGCGAGAGATGTCGATGCGGGAAAGATACGGGATGCCTACATGGACGGGTTCAGGGAAAACGCCACCGCCGACGAGTTCAAGTCGATCCAGCCGATGGTGGATCAATTCGTCGGGTTCTTCTCGAACGAAGTGAAGGAGAACCAGCAGTTTATCGTCCGCTGGCTTCCCGGCGGCGTCGTGGTTGCCACCGTGGCGGGGGAAGAAAAGCCGTCGATCGCCAGCCCGCTCTTCGCTCGTGTCCTCTGGTCGATATGGCTCGGGAAAGATTCTATCGTCGACAGGGATGATCTCGTCGCGCGGATTGGAACGAACTGAACCACCTCATCGGGCCCGGTCGATGTGCAGGAGCGCCAGCGCGACGTTTGCACACCAGGCAAGAACCTTGAATTCCCCTGCGGCGAGCGCATCTTCGAGTTCCCCTCTGCCGAGGAGCTGCAACTCCTGCTCTTCAAGATCGTCGCTTCCGGGCGTCCCGGTCTTCCGGGCCCCCCGGGCAAGGAACAGGTGTGCCGTACCGCCTCCCCGGTTCCCGTCGGCGACGTATGAGCCGAGGGATATCCACTCCGGTGCTTCGTATCCCGTCTCTTCCAGAAGCTCGCGCCGCGCCGCGGCGCCGGGAGCCTCTCCCGGCTCAACGTACCCTCCCACGGGCGCGAGGGACGTACCTTCGCCGATCGCGTACTTTGTTTGTCTGAAACAGACAAATTCCCCGCCGGGGGTCTCCGCCATAATGTTGACGTAATCGGGCATCACGAGCCACGGCCATCCTTCGATGACCCGCCCGTCCGGCAACTCCACGTCGTGATCTTCGAGCGTGAGAAA
>PMND01000024.1:0-605 GCA_003161955.1 Ignavibacteriota bacterium
TGCTTTGTTTGGCTCGTGATCAGAGTTGTTCGAGCTCTTCTTCGAGGAGCTGTTTCCGGTGGAGCTCGGCGTAGATGCCGCCAAGTGCGACGAGCTCGTCGTGGGTTCCCTGCTCCCTGATAGCCCCGCCGTCAAGGACGACGATGCTGTCCGCGTCCTTGACCGTCGATATCCTGTGGCTGATGATGATGCTCGTCCGTCCCTTCATGACGCCCCGAAGCCGGCTCAGGATGCCCTCTTCGGTGAATGTGTCGACCGCGGAGAGCGCATCGTCGAGTATCAGGATCGCAGGCTTTCTCATGACCGCACGTGCGATGCTCGTGCGCTGCTTTTGCCCTCCGGAGAGGGTGATCCCACGCTCGCCGAGGAATGTCTCGTATCCCTTCGGAAATTCCGCGATGTCGTGCGCGATACGCGCGATCTCCGCCGCCTCGCGGACATCCGCCCCGGTCCCCCCATCCATGCCGTANNATCGTGCTTTTCCCCGAACCGGTGTACCCGACGACGGCGAGCGTGCGCCCCGCGGGGATCGTGAGCGAGATCCCTTTGAGCGCATCCACTGCCGCCCCGGCATGGCGGAACATGACGTTCCGGAATTCGATCGT
>PMND01000024.1:621-18665 GCA_003161955.1 Ignavibacteriota bacterium
GGACATGATCCCGTGGTCTGTGCCCCGGATCGCGGGCTCGGGGTCCCGGATCGCCGGCTCCGTGTCCATGATCCTGCTCAGGCGCGCCATGGAGGCCGACCCCTGCTGGAGCTGGTTGATCACCCAGCCGAAGGCGATCATTGGCCAGATGAGCATCACCTGGTAACCGAAGAATGCGGTGAGCGTCCCTATTGACAGCCGGCCGTCGATGACGCGCGTGCCGCCGTTGTAGAGCGTGATGACGAGGGAGAACCCTATCAGGAGGAACATCAGGGGCCACATGATGGACTGGACCCGCGCAAGGACGAGGTTTTTCTTCAGGTAGTCCCAGCTCATGTCCCGGAAGAGCGCCGTCTCGTGCTCCTCCCGGACATAGTTCTTGATGACACGGATGCCCGAGAGGTTCTCCTGCGCACGGGTCGTGAGCGCGGAGTACTGGGCCTGGCGCTCCTCGAATTTCTTATGGACGAGCTTGCCGAGCTGGTAGACCGCGACAGAGACGAACGGGAGGGGAATCAGGGCAAGGAGCGTGAGCTGCCAGTCGGCGTAGAGCATCACCCCGAGGACCATGATGAACGTCATCAGCGTATCCGTCGGGTACATGATGCCGGGTCCGAGCGCGTTCCGCACGGCGCTGATGTCGTTCGTCGCGAGCGCCATCAGCTCGCCGGTGGGGGTTGTCTGGAAATACGCGAGAGGGAGCTTCTGGATGTGCGCGAGGAAATCGTTCCGGATGTCGAACTCGACGTGACGGGAAACGACGATGATCGTCTGGCGGGTCAGGAACGTGAATACGCCCGCGACGAGAGAGAAGCCGACGACGAGGAGTGCGTAGGTGAGGATCCCGCCTTTGTCGAGGTTGCCTGTCTGGAGTCCTGCCTTCAGCTCGTCGATGGCCCGGCCCACGAAAAGGGGGAGAGCAACATTGAAGACGTTGCTCAACACGACGGTCAGGAGTCCCCACAGAAGCGTGGTCCTGTACCGTGCCAGATACGGACGCAGGCGAAGGAGCGGCTTCAAACGTTATCCTATGATTTCAAATCCCGTGTACCTGTGAAGCGCTGCCGGCACGACGATTTTCCCTTCGGGGGTCTGATAGTGTTCCAGCAGCGCGGCAACGATGCGGGGGAGCGCCAGGGCCGAACCGTTGAGCGTGTGGACGATCTCGGGCTTCCCCCCCGCGTCGGCCCGGAAGCGTATGTTCATCCGCCGCGCCTGGTACGATTCGAAATTGCTTATCGATGAGACTTCAAGCCATTTCGACTGTCCGGCCGACCAGACCTCCAGGTCATATTTCTTGGCCTGGGTGAAACCGAGGTCTCCCGCACACATGAGCAACACCCGGTACCGGAGTCCGAGTTTCTGGATCAGGCGCTCCGCGTCCGCACGCATTTCTTCAAGGTCGTCGTAGGACCTGCCGGGATGGACGAGCCTGACAAGCTCGACTTTGTTAAATTGGTGGACCCTGTTGAGTCCGCGCACATCCCTCCCGTACGAGCCCGCTTCGCGCCTGAAACAGGGGGTGTACGCGCAGAACCGGACCGGCAATTGCTTCTCGTTGAGTATCTCGTCCCGGTAGTAATTGGTCACCGGGACCTCGGCGGTCGGCACCAGGAACAGCTCGTCACGCGGGACGACATACATCTGGTCCTCTTTGTCCGGAAGCTGACCCGTCCCCGTGACGCTTGCCGTATTCACCATCAGCGGCGGGCTCATTTCCGTGTAACCCCGGCCGCGGGCTTCGTCGAGGAAGAAATTGATGAGCGCCCGTTCGAGCTGGGCGCCCCGGCCGACGTACACGGGAAACCCCGCACCGGTGATCTTGGTTCCCCGCGCGAAATCGATGATCCCGAGCTTCTCCATCAGCTCCCAGTGCGGTTTGAGCGTAAAATCGGCCGACGGTTCTTCCCCCCAGGTGGCCACGGGCTTGTTGTCCGCGGGGGTTTTGCCCGGGGGTACGCTCGCATGGGGCATGTTGGGTATCAGGAGGAGCGCCGCACGGAGGTTCTCCTCGGCAGCGGCGAGGGAGGCGTCGAGTGTCCTGATTTCCTCCGCCACGGAGCGCATTTCCGCGATGAGAGCGGAGGCGTCCTCTCCCTTTGATTTCATTCTCGCGACGTCCGCCGACACGGTGTTCCGCCGGCTTTTGAGCGTCTCCACTTTTTGCAGCACCCCCCGGCGCTGTTCGTCCGCCGCGAGGGCCCGGTCGACCGGCGACTCATCTTCTCCCTTCAGCCGCACGCCCGCCCTGACTTCTGCGGCGTGGTCACGAATGTATTTGATGTCGAGCATTGTCCGCCTGTCTTCAGTGTTTCCCGCGGCCGTGCAGCTGCCCGGGGACCGGCCCGCTGTCGGGCACCCTTCGTTTTCCGCGGGAGATCTGGTTCTTGAGAACGGCGAGCCCCTCTTCGATCGTCGACGGATGGATGCCGAGCTCCGCCTCGGCTTTCAGCGTGATCAGGCCCGACTTGAGCGGCCGGTGCGCGGGCTGCCGGAGGGAGGCGGTTTTGACGGGAGAGATCAACGAGGCGTCCAGGTTGAACGCGCGGGCAACGCGCAGGGCGAACTCATGCCGGCTGACGATGTCCCTCCCGGCGATGTTGTAGATGCCGGTCTTTCCGAGCTCCACGCCGCGGAGCAGTCCGTAGGCAAGATCGTCTGCGAGCGTCGGGTTGCCGACCTGATCGTCCACGATTCTCACCGGGGTCTGCTTCTCAAGGCTCTGTATGAGCCAGAGCGCGAAGTTCTGTTTGACGCCGGGTGCGAACCCGTAGAGAATCATCGTGCGCGCGATGAGATAGTTCATCCCCGATGCCCGGAGCGAATTTTCACCCGCGAGCTTCGTCTTCCCGTAGTAGCTCAGGGGCTCCGGCCGGTCGTCCTCCGTGTACGGCCCGTTCTTCCCGTCAAATATATAGTCGCTCGAGACATGGACGATCAGCGCGCCGGTACGCCTGGCGGCTTCGATGATGTGCTCGACCCCTCCGACGTTCACTTTCCAGGCCGCTTCCCGCTCGGTTTCGCACGCGTCCACGTTTGTGATTGCGGCGCAGTTGATGATGACGTCAGGCTCGGAGTGGGCGACGACCTGTTTGACGTCTTTCTTCGACGTGATATCCGCCTGGATGTATTCCGCCGGTTCCATGGGACGGACAGGGGCGTTTTCAAAGGACGTGAGGGTCACGGACGCGGGGGTGCCGCGCACCAGGAGCTCGGCCACCTTCTGCCCGAGCAGCCCGTTGCACCCGAAGACGAGCATGCGGCGGTTGTTCATCGAAGGAGATCCTCGAGAGCGGTGGCTGCGTCCGTTTTCCCGTCGCGGTATTTTACAAGCACGGGGGTGGCAAGAGAAAGCCCTGTCTGCCGGCCCCAATCGGTGTCGAGCGGGCGGCTCCCCGGGACGATGACGGCGTTCTCGGGAATCACCAGCGGACTGGTTTTTGTCTTCCTGTAGACCGTCCTGTTCACGGCGTCGTAGACCGCAGTCCCGCCGGTGATGATCACGCCGGCGGCGATGACGGCGCCCCGGCTCACGATCGTCCCTTCATAGATGCCGCAATTGCCGCCGATGAGCACGTCGTCCTCGATGATCACCGGCATCGCACCGACCGGCTCGAGGACGCCGCCGATCTGGGCGGCCGCGCTGATATGCACCCGTTTCCCGATCTGCGCGCAGGAGCCGACAAGCGCGTGCGAATCCACCATCGTCCCCGCATCGACATAGGCACCGGTGTTGATGTACATCGGAGGCATGCACACGACCCCCCGGGCAACAAATGCGCCGTCCCGTATCGATGAGCCGCCGGGAACGAGCCTGACGCCGTCTCCCGCCGTCAGGTTTTTCAGCGGGTACGTGCTCCGGTCGAAGAACCGGAACCGGCTGTCGATGGAGACGTCCTGGAGCGCACCGAGGCGGAAGCCCAGGAGTATCCCTTTCTTCACCCAGTGGTTGACCGTCCAGCCTTCCCCCGATTTCTCCGCCGCCCGGATCTCTCCCCGGTTGAGGAAGAACTTGAATTCCGAGAATTTCTTGAGCGCCTCGGCCCGGTCGATTGTCGCCGGGTCCGCGTCGTAGAGCGCCTCTATGTCAGCCTGCAGCGCCATGGCTCAGCGTGTGAGCGCAAGCTGTTTCAGCACTTTCTCGAGTTTGGGACGGGATATCTCGCTGAGCCGGGTCAGCGGGAGCCGGTAGGTTTCTTCCAGGAGCCCCATCATTGCCATCGCGGCTTTCACGGGAATGGGGTTCGATTCAATGAAGTTCGCGTTCATCAGGTCGAGCATGCGGAAGTGCATCTCCCGCGCCCCGGTGAAATTCCCCTTGAGCGCGTACCGGACCATGCGGGAGAATTCCGCCGGGACCTCGTTCGCAACGACCGATATGATCCCGTCGGCACCGAGGGCCACCAGCGGGAACGTCATGTTGTCGTCTCCCGACCAGACGCCGAACCCCGCCGGGCGGTGATGGAGTATCTCCATGATCTGCGACAGGTTCCCCGACGCCTCTTTGACGCCTGCGATATAAGGGCTCTCTTCCGCCAGCCGGAGCGTCGTCCCCGCTTCGATGTTGGATGCGGTCCTTCCCGGAACGTTGTAGATGACGATCGGCATCTCGAGGGTGTCGGCGATCGTGCCGAAATGCTGGTAGAGTCCTTCCTGCGTCGGCTTGTTGTAAAACGGGGCGACTGTGAGTATGGCATCAGCGCCGCAGCGCTTCGCTTCCAGTGCCAGCGCAACCGCTTTTGCAGTTGCGTTGCTGCTCGCCCCGGCGATGACCGGGACGCGCCCGTGCGTCTGATCGACTACCATTTCGATCACCTGCGCCTGCTCCGACTCGGTGAGCGTGGCCCCCTCCCCCGTGCTCCCGACCGGGACGAGTGCTTCCACACGGGCCTTGATCTGCCTGTCGACAAGCTCCCGCAGGACGACTTCATCCACCGTGCCGTCCTTTTTGAACGGCGTGACGAGCGCCGTTCCCGTCCCCCGGAAGAGAAGCTTTCTTTTGCCCATGACGTTTCCTCTGGTGTGCCTGCCCGCGTGCGGGTCAGAGCATGATCACATCGCGCATCGTGTAGAAGCCTTTTTTTCCCCTGAGCCATTCAGCCGCGATGACGGCACCGAGGGCGAATCCGGACCGGTTCCTTGCCGTGTGGACGAGCTCGATCGAATCAGCTTCGGAGTCGAACACGACGGCGTGCGTCCCGGGAACGCTCCCGAACCGGGAGGAAGCGACATGGAGCTGGTGCGGCTTGATCGGGCCGTGAGAGGTCTCGGAGAGTATCTCCGTCTTCCGCTTCATCCCCTGCAGGACGGAGGAAGCAATCGTGAGCGCGGTGCCGGACGGGCTGTCGACCTTGGCCCGGTGGTGGCGCTCCATCACCGCCGCATCGTACTGCGTGTACCGGTCCATGATGTGCGCGGCGTGGGAAACGACCTGCGCGAATATGTTGAGGCCGAGGGAGAAGTTCGGCGCGTACAGGAATCCGATCTTGTTCTCCTTCACGAGCTTTTTCACACTGTCGAGCCTGTCGTACCAGCCGGTCGTGCCGACAACGATGTTTTTCCCGCACCCGGCAACCGCTTCAATATTGTCGATGACAGCACCCGGCGCAGAGAACTCGATGCAGACGTCTATCCCTTTGAGCGATTCGCGCGTGAGTCCCAGTCCCCCGGTGTTATTGTGTATGTCAAAGATCTTCGACACTGTCAGTCCCCTCCCCTTCGCCGCCTGCTCCACTTCCTTCCCCATTTTTCCGTAGCCGATGAGCGCAATGTTCATGGATCCCTCCACCGGTGTGCTGACTCCTGTTTCCCCCGGGGCTAGCCGGGTGAAATCCACTCCTCGTCATCTGCAAGTCCGGCCGCCGGCCGGGACGCTGCCTTTGCCGCCGTCAGGTTCGCAAACTCTGCGGACGCCCTGAGATCCGACGTCGTGACGAAACGGTACATAAACGCCCCCCCGAACACGTCGCCGAGTCCCGCCCGGTCCTCCGCCCCCTCCGCCGGAACCCCCGCGATATCGAAACGTACGACCTTTTTGTGCTCGTTTGAAAAGACCGTTGCACCCCGCGCGCCCCGCGTGATGAGAACGCCGGTGACCCCCAGTGTCAGCAGATGTCCCGTGAGCTGCGCTTCGGTGAGACGGTCCACGGTGAGACCGGACGCTTCCTCTTCGCTGAGCTGGACACTCGTCACCATGAACGCCCACCGGCGCCACTCAGCGAGCGGCCTCCGGAAGCGCTCTCTCTCCTTCCCGATCCCCGTCGTCAGGTTGTGGTAATCCAGATGGATCGGGGTCTCCCGGGCGCGGGTCTCCATGCGGATCTGATCGAGCGTCTCGAGCACAATGTCCGACCCCGAAACCATGTTGATGAGTACCCCGTCGACAGAGAGATATTTGCGTATCCTCTCGAACGGGACCGGAGGGGCGATGTCCTTCGTGCAGGCCACACGGAGCCCTTCTCCCTTCTCGTAGAAATCGATCCTGTGCGTCGGTCCGTTGAGCGTGAACACCCCCGAGGGATCGACGGCCGGAAACCGTTCAAGCCATTTCAGGAACCTCTTCTCGTCGTCCGGCCCGACCCCGCAGACAGGAACCACAGCGTCTTCTTTCCCGGACAGTGCGCCGACGGCGGCAATCGTGTTGGCTATCCCTCCCCAGCGTTCCCGGGGGGGCTCCCCGGCGGGATGGGCGCAATCGATGCAGAGATGACCCAGGACGAGCAGTTTCATTGAGTGAGGCGTCGGTGACTGGCTGAGGGGCGGGGTCAGAACTTCGCCCCGTTGCTCCGGAATTCGACCAGTTTCCGCCGGAGGCCGTCGTCATTGAGCGCAAGTATCTCGGCTGCAAGGACTGCGGCGTTTTTCGCCCCCGCGGACCCGATCGCAACGGTCGCCACGGGGATCCCGGCGGGCATCTGGACTGTAGAATAAAGAGCGTCTAAACCGTTCAGCGCGGACCCTTCGAGCGGAACCCCGATGACCGGGAGAGTTGTGTGGGCTGCTGCGAAACCCGCCAGATGGGCCGCCATCCCCGCAGCCGCGATAATGACCGCGTAACCTTCCGCTTCCGCCGCTTTCACGAATGCCGCCGTCTCTTCCGGCTGGCGGTGGGCGGAAGAAACCCTCACGTCGTGGGGGATGCCGAATTTTGCAAGATAGTCGGTGCAGCCCGCCATCAGCTGTTCGTCACTTTTGCTGCCGAGCAGCACCGCGACTCTTCGCATTGTCAGATTTTCGCTGTGTACGGATCATTGCCCGCCTCACACTTCCGCCAGAGGGCCTGACAGGCAAACTTATTTTCATAGAGGGCGCGCCCGATGACGACAGAGTCCACACCGTAAGGCTCAAGCTCCTGTACTTTCAGAAGGTCGTCGAGCCCCGCGATGCCGCCGGCCGCCGTAATCCGCATGCCGGTCTTCTCCCCGAGGTCGCGCAANNACGTCAAGATTGACAATCGCCGGGGATCCGTCCTCCCCGATATCGGCATAGACGAGACGCCGGAAACCCAGCGCCTTTCCGTTCAGGGCCACGGACAGGGCCGTGAGTCCGGATGTCGTCGCTCCCCCGTGGGTGGCAACGATGCCGTGGACGGCGTACATCGCGAGAACGACCTTGCTGGGACCGTACACGCTGAGGAGCCTCTGGGCCTCCTCGGGGTTTTCGATCACCATCGTGCTGACGAGCACCCGGTACACCCCGGTCTCGAACGCCCAGCGGGCGTCTTCAAATGTCCTCACACCGCCGCCGAGCTCGACGGGAATATCCACCGTCTGCACCATCCGCTTCACGCTCTCGGCATTCACAAGACGCCCTTCGCGCACGCCGTCAAGGTCGGTGACGTGGAGCGACTTCGCATTCTCGATGCGCCAGAGCCTGGCCACCTCCACCGGGTCGTCAGAATAGCAGAGCTCCCCGACGCCCTGCGCTGTCCGGACGCAGCGACCGGCGCGTATTTCCACAGCCGGGATTATGAGAATCACGCGGTATAGTGCACAAAATCCGTTTCAATTTCAAGCAGTGCCGCGGGGGCGCGCAAGGGGACGATGACACGGGGGCGCCAGATTGCCCCGTGGCGGCGCTTACAGCGCCACCACTCGCAATGACAAAGGGTGGGAGCGGGGGGGGTCTAACGTGTGAACTTCTTCCGCCGGTTCCGGATGTAGTCGACGAACATGAATTCGCCGAGTGTGTTGAGCGAGGAGTAGTACGCCCGGCCGTGGTTGGCTTTCGTGAGCTCCTCGACGAAATTCACAAGATAGGGGTCGCGGGCGACCATGAACGTGGTAATGGGGATCCTCTCCCGGCGGCATGCGACCGCCTCATCGAGCGTCTTGTTGACGATCCGGGGATCCAGGCCGAACGAGTTCTTGTAGAGGCGGCCGTTCGGCTCGAATATGGCGGAGGGCTTCCCGTCGGTGACCATGAATATCTGCTTGTTGACATTTCCTCCCCGGCGCCGGAGGAGATCACGCGCAAGCTGCAGGCCGGCGCGCGTGTTTGTGTGGTACGGCCCGACGGTCAGGAAGGGGAGCTCGTTGATGCTGACGAGCTGCGCGTCGTCGCCGAAGGTGACAAGCGCTATGTAGTCTCTCGGGAAGCGCGTCAGGATGAGCTCGCTCAGCGCCAGTGCGACCTGCTTGGCGGGAGTGATCCGGTCTTCCCCGTAGAGGATCATGCTGTGGCTGATATCGATCATCAGCACGGTCGCGCATGTCGTCTGGTGCTCGGTTTCATAGACCTCGAGGTCCTCCTCTTTCAGCGTGAAATCATCGATGCCGTCGCGGCGAAATGCATTCGTCAGCGTTGAGGTCAGGTCGATGTTCGTCGGCTGATCGCCGAACCGGTACTTCTTTGTCTCGCTCAGCCTGTCGACGCCGGAGCCCGTGTACGGGGTCTCATGGCTCCCCGAAGGGGCTTTCTTGAGGGAGGTGAATATCTCCCGGAGCGCGTCCTGCCGTATGCGCTGTATCCCCTTCCCCGTCAGCTTGATGCCTGTTTTCGCCTCTTCGATGAGCCCCAACTCCCGGAGCTTGTCCATCAGCTCATCCATCGTCATGTTCTCGTCAAACAGGCCGTATTCCTCCGCGAGCTGCTTGAGCCATTCCAGCGCCTCCTCCACGTCGCCGTTGGTCTGCACGGTCAGATAACTGAAGAGGGAGACAAGCTGCTGGAGGCGCTGCTCATCGGTTGTCGACCCGGGGCGCCACTGTGAATAGCGGAATCGCATGATCAGTCGTCCTCGTACATTTTACCCTGCCCTGTGAATATGCTCCCCACGAGATCCTTGTACGCGGTCCGGTGGTCCACCTCGTCCTTGGCGATCTTGGAGCTCTGATGAAGCCCGTCGAGAACGAACTCCATGACCGAGGGGAGCTCGAAGCGGTCGTCCAGGTTCTTCATGTACTTCCGCGTCAGCTCGCGCAGCCCCTGCACCTTGTCGAGCTCCTTCGTGTAGGAGGCGATCGTCATGTCATCGGCGATCTCAACGGCGTTCCCGGTTTCGAAGTACCGTATGATCTTCCCGTACTCGGGATCGTCGCTCGCCTGTTTCGCCGCCTGCCCTTCGCCGGACGGGCGCGAGCGCTTGCGCAGGGGGTCGGGGAAATAGCGCTTGAACGTTTCGCGCACCGCCTTCCCCACCAGCGCCTTGCTCACCTTGACCGACCCCTCCTGCTCCCCCTCGAAGACGAGCTCGATCTTTCCTGTGAGGCCCGGCAGGACGTGCGGCAGATCGCAGATCCGCGGGACGACGACGTCTTCACCGATGAGTATCGCGCGCCGCTCGGCATTGCTGATCAGGTTTTCCATCGCGGCGATCGTCAGGCGCGCGCTCACGCCCGATTTCTGATCGACGAATTCGCTTTTCCGCGCCTCGATGGCGATCTGCTCGACGATCTCGCGAAAGAAATGCGGGACGCGGATATCCTTCCCCTCGCGGGAGATGTGCGCCTCCTGCTCGGTGATCTTGATCGCATCGTCGAGCGACCGGGGATAGTGCGTGAGTATCTGGGAATCAATCCGGTCCTTGAGCGGNNTCCATCGGAATCCGGATGTTGAACCCCCGGATCTGTATGTCCTTCTCCTCGAGAATGTTGAACAGTCCGACCTGTATGCGGGGCTGAAGATCGGGGAGCTCGTTGATCGCGAATATCCCCCGGTTGCACCTGGGGATGATGCCGAAGTGGATGGCGCCTTCGTGCGCGTAGTGGAGACGCTGCGCCGCGGCCTTGATCGGATCGATGTCGCCGATCAGATCGGCGATCGTGACGTCCGGGGTCGCGAGCTTTTCGCCGTATCTCCGCGTCCGGTGGATCCAGTCGACGGGGGTCGAGTCGCCCCGCTCAGCCACCAGGTCGGCGGCGAATTTGCTGACCGGCGCNNAACGGGTTGTCGTTGATCTCGCTCCCCCTGACGACGGGAATGTATTCGTCGAGAAGGGAAACAAGCTGCCGTACGATACGCGTCTTGGCCTGCCCGCGGAGGCCGAGGAGGATGATGTCGTGCCTGGCGAGTATCGCGTTGACGAGGGCGGGAACGACTGTCTGGTCGTACCCGATGATCCCCGGGAACAGGGTTTCCTTCGCCCGCATCTTCCTGATGAGATTGGCGCGGAGCTCGTCCTTCAGGGGGAGGACGCGGTAGCCGCTCTCACGCAATTCGCCGAGTGTCGCTGGTTGAGTCATATCGTCCTTCAGTAGGTCTTGATGTCCGGTCCGGGGTCCCGCCCGAAGTCAGGTCTGCCGGTCAGAGATCCGGTCTTCCGGCCAATGTAGGCGCTCCCGGCCTGACTGTCAAGAGCGCGCCCTGCGTTGCTATTTCACCCGAAAGTTGCTACCATGGCACACGGCCGACATGCAGGGTGTATTACATAAAACGCTCATCATCCGCTTAAGTTCCGTCGGCGACGTCGTCCTCGCCTCGCCACTCCTGCGCGCACTGCACGGGCGTTACAGGGACTGCCAGATCGATTTTCTCGTGAAGGCGGAGTACGCGGACCTCGTGCAATTCAATCCGCATGTCGCGCACGTGATACGATTCCCGGGCGGCGGGACGCTCGGGGACCTCGTCCGCCTCCGCCGCACGGTCATGTCCTCCGGGTACGACCTCATCATCGACATCCACGACAGCATACGGAGCCGTTATCTTTCGGCAGGGGCCGGAACGGTGACGCGCGTGAACAAGAGGAAGATCGCAAGAACGCTCCTTGTCAATTTCAAGCTGGACGTGTACGACCGGTTCGGCGGGGCACCCGATGTCGCTGCCCGGTATCTTGAAACCGTCCTCCCGTGGGGGGTTAAAGACGACGGGGGGATACCGGAGCTGTTTTTCCCCCCCGGCGTCCCCGCGGCGGTCGAAGAGCTTCTGAGCGCAGAGCAGATCTCCCCCGGCAAGATGTGCATAGGCGTCTGCCCCTGCGCCCGGCACGGGAACAAGATGTGGCCGGGGGAGCGGTTTGCTGAATCGGCGGGGCGCCTGGCGGAACGGCACGGCCTCCCCGTCCTTCTCTTCGGCGGAGCGGACGAGAGGAAGATGTGCGGGGAAATCGAGGCGATGATCAACGGGGCACATCCCCGTGCGCGCGTCCTGAACCTCGCCGGACGGCTTTCGCTCCTGGAGACGGGATGCGCGATGGACCGGTGCGCGGTGGTGCTGGCAAACGATACAGGGCTGATGCATATCGCCGAGGCCCGGGGCGTACCTGTCGTTGCGGTCTTCGGTCCGACAGTCCGCAAATTTGGTTTTTTTCCCAGGGGAGCGCGCGCGACCGTGGTCGAGCATCCCGGACTCTCCTGCCGCCCGTGCACGCACATCGGACTCCCCCGCTGCCCCCTGGGCCATTTCCGGTGCATGAAAGAGATCGCACCGGACGAGGTGATCCGCTGTGCAGAACGGTCTCTGTCATGAAACGGTTATGGGAAGCAGCCTACAGCTTTGTCGTCATCCCCCTGTTTTGGATCGTCGTGAGGGGAATCGGCCTTGTCAACGCGAAGACCCGCCGCGGCATCCGGGGGCGGGACACGCTGTTTGCCGAACTCGAGCGCCAGATCGCCCTCCTCGCTCCCGGCCCCCGCGTCTGGTTCCACTCCTCTTCGATGGGGGAATTCGAGCAGGCGAAACCGATCATCGCGGAACTGAAGCGGCGCCATCCCGGGACGCTGGTGGTGGTTTCATTTTTCTCCCCGTCGGGATACGAGCACTCGCGCAAGTACCGGCTGGCGGACGTGATCACCTATCTTCCGTTCGATACGCGGAGGAACGCGCGGAGATTCCTCGACCTGGTCCGCCCCGACGCTGCGGTCATGGTCCGCTACGATATCTGGCCCAATCACATCTGGGAGCTTCACCGGAGGGGGATCCCCACGCTGATCGCGAACGCCACGATGCGCCGGCGCACGAAGAGGCGCCTCCCGGTTTCGCGCAGCTTCCACCAGAGTGTCTACAATGAGATCGACGAGATACTCACCGTCGAGCCTTCAGACGTTGAAGCATTCAGACAGTTCTCGCTCGACCACCCGGTGCTTCTGGCAATCGGCGACACCCGATACGACCAGGTGACCGCCAGGAGCGCGGAAGCGAGAAAACGGAATATCATCCCCCCCGCAATCACCGCGGGGAAACGCGTCGTGGTGATCGGCAGCAGCTGGCCGGAGGACGAGGAGGTGGTGATCCCCGTCTGCCTCCGCCTGCAGGCGGAATGGGGGGATATCCTGGTGATCGTCGTCCCGCATGAACCGACGGAGGAGCATATCGAGGGGCTGGAACGGGACATCGCCGGAGCGGCCCGGTCCATCCGGTTTTCAGGACTGAACGAATATGCGGGGGAGAACATCGTGATTGTCGACACCGTCGGCATACTCCTGATCCTTTATGCCCACGCCCACATCGCGTTTGTCGGCGGGAGTTTCCGGCAGGGAATACATAATGTGCTGGAGGCGGCCGTGTTCGGGATCCCGGTCCTTTTCGGCCCCAGGCACAGGAACTCGCATGAACCGATCATGCTCGTAGAATGCGGAGGAGGCTTCGTCGTGGATGACGCCGACGAAACGTACCGGACGCTGAAGAACCTTCTGGAGGACGCCGAGGCGCGAAGTGCATCGGGAGAGCGGGCGGCACAATTTGTGAAGTTGCATACCGGCGCGACGGCCAGGTTTCTCGAACATCTCGAAGGGAGGCTCGCTTTCAAGCCATGAAGATAGCGTACCTTGACACTGTCGGCGGAATAGCCGGCGACATGACGATGGCGGCGTTCGTCAGCGCGGGGGTCCCCTTCGAGTCGCTCACATCGGAGCTCCGCAAGCTCGGGGTGGGGGGCTTCGAGCTCTCCGCCCGCCATGTGCGCCGCAGCTCCGTGGACGCGGTCCATATCGACGTCATCACCGAGGCCGAACACCACGTCCACAGGCAGATGAAAGACATCACGGCGCTGCTCGACGCATCCGCCCTTTCCGCCCGCGTGAAGGAGAGGGCGCGGTCGATATTCCGCGTCATCGCCGAGGCGGAGGCCCGCATACACGCGACGACCCCGGAACAGGTGCACTTCCACGAGGTCGGGGCGCTGGACTCGATCGTCGACGTGGTGGGATGCGCAATCTGCCTGGAAGAGTGCGGCATCGAAGCCGTGTACTCCTCCCCCGTGCGGCTGGGAAGCGGCGGGCTCATCGACACGCGGCACGGACGGATGCCGATCCCCGCCCCGGCAACGCTGGAGATACTGAAAGGTTATCCGACGGTCCTGACGTCCGTCGCACACGAGCTGACGACACCCACCGGCGCGGCAATCATCAGGGCGCTCTCCTCGGGCCTCCTTGACGACCAGCGGCTGCGCGTGAGCGAGATCGGCTACGGCGCGGGCACGAACGAATTCACCGAGATCCCGAATTTCCTCCGTGTCATCATCGGCACCCTGGACCCGGGCCTCGAGCAGGAGGATGTGCTGATCGTCGAGACCAATATCGACGACATGAACCCGCAGGCCTACCCGTTCGTCATCGATCTCCTGCTGGGCGCCGGGGCGCACGACGCGTACATGGTCCCCGTCATCATGAAAAAAGGACGCCCCGGGATACTCCTTTCCGTGCTCGTGGGGCACGCGCACCTCGACGCGGTGGTCGCGGTGCTCTACCGGGAAACCTCCACGATCGGGCTGAGGATACAGCAGACGGGGCGCCGGAAACTTCCGCGTCGCCACCTGGAGGCCCTCACGTCGCTGGGAACCGTGAAAGCCAAGGCGGTCGTGAGGGATGGAAAGGAAATCGTCACCCCCGAGTACGAGGAGTGCAGGAGGATCGCGCAGGAGCGGAATATCCCTCTCCTCGACGTGATGAGGATACTGGAGATGGAGTTGCGGGGGAAGAACACGGGCGGATAAGGANNGCCATGATAACGGGATGTTCGACAGAAAAACCGCCGTCGGTCCTCGACGCGAAGATCCAGCGCTTCGTCCCCACGTCCGTCACCGGAGAGATCTCGCATCTGAGTCCGGGTGACCGGCGCGCGCTCGTGAAGCTCGCGGAGGCCGCTCAGGTCATGGACAGGATATACGCGCGCCAGGTATGGAGCGGGAACCAGGCGCTCCGCCTGAAACTGGAGGCAGACAGGACGGCCGAAGGTGCCGAGCGGCTGCATTATTATAATATCAACAGATCTCCCTGGTCCAACCTGGACCACGACGAGCCGTTCATCCCCGGCGTCCCGAAAGAGAAGCCCCCCTGCGCCAATTACTACCCGGAGGACATGACAAAGCAGGAATTCAACGCGTGGGTGGAAACGCTCCCCGAGGCCGGGAAGAAGGAGGCGACCGGATTCTTCACCACGATCAGGAGGGACCCGATGCGCCAGCTCAAGGCGGTCCCCTACAGCGAAGAATACGGGGACCTGCTGGTTCCGGCGGCGGGCCTCCTCAGGGAGGCCGCGGCGCTCACGGACAACGCATCGCTCAGGAACTTCCTGACGAAACGGGCGGACGCATTCCTGAGCAACGATTATTATGAAAGCGACGTCGCATGGATGGACCTGGACAGCCCGATCGAGCCGACAATCGGACCCTATGAGGTGTACATGGACCGCCTCTTCAATTACAAGGCGGCATTCGAAGCGTACATCTGTATCCGCGACGACTCAGCAACCGCAAAGCTCGCATTCTTCTCCGCGCACCTTCAGGAGATCGAGGATGCCCTCCCGATCAACCCGCGGTACAGGAATCCGAGGCTGGGCGCACTCTCCCCGATCCGCGTGGTGGATGAAGTGGTGACCGGCGGNNCGCGTGACAGCCGCGAAGGGGAGCAAGCGGGTGATGCTGAAGAACGTCCAGGAAGCAAAATTCATGACGATACTGAAGCCGATCGCGAGGATCGCGATCGATCCCTTACAGCAGTCCTCCGTCGCATTCGACCCCTTTTTCACTCACATACTCGCCCATGAGCTCATGCACGGCCTCGGACCCCACATGATCATGCAGGGGGGAAAGCACACGACGGTCCGCCAGGCGATGCAGGAACTGAGCTCTGCAATTGAAGAGGCGAAAGCCGACATCAGCGGGCTGTTCGCGCTCCAGTACCTGATCGATCACGGGCTCATCGCGAAGTCGATGGAACAACAGATGTACACGACCTACCTCGCCGGCATTTTCCGTTCGGTCAGGTTCGGGATCAACGAGGCGCACGGACAGGGGATGGCGATGCAGCTCAACTACCTGATGGACGAGGGGGCGATCGTCTATAACGAGGGGACGGGACTTTTCTCCGCCGACGTCGGGAAATTCAAGGCGGGCGCGACGAAGCTGACCGGCGAGATCATGACGATCCAGGCCGAAGGGAATTACGAAAAGGCAAAGGGGCTGCTGAGCAGGTACGCGGTCATCCGGCCTTCCCTCCAGCGGACGCTCGACAGGCTGGCCCGTCTCCCGGTGGATATCGAGCCGCAATTCGCCGACCTGAGCGAGCAGTCGAATTAATCCTGCAAGGAATGGAGCGACTATGAGCGAGCATCTGAAAGACAAGAACGTCTTCATCACCGGCGCGAGCAGCGGGATCGGGAAGGCGTGCGCAACGGCTTTCGCCCGCGAAGGATCGAACCTGCTTCTGGCGGCCAGACGGAAGGAACGGATCGACATGCTGGCCCGGGATCTGGAAAAGACGTATGGCGTCATGACGCACAGCATCCAGCTCGATGTGCGGAACAACGACGAGGTGACCGGGGCGATCAGTGCGCTCCCCCCGGCATGGGATCATATCGACATACTCCTCAACAATGCCGGGCTGAGCCGGGGTTTGACGAAACTGCAGGACGGGGAGATACGGGACTGGGAGGAGATGATCGATACGAATGTCAAGGGGCTGCTCTACGTCACGCGCGCCGTCCTCCCGGGAATGGTCAAAAGGAACATCGGGCACGTCATCAACATGGGTTCCATCGCCGGCCACGAGCTCTACCCGAACGGGAACGTGTACTGCGCAAGCAAGTACGCGGTGGCCGCGATCTCACAGGGGCTGAGGATGGACCTGCTCGGGACCAACGTGCGCGTCAGCTCCGTGGACCCGGGACTCGTGGAGACCGAGTTCAGCCAGGTGAGGTTCCGCGGTGATGACCGGCGGGCCGCCCAGACCTACGCGAATATGCGTCCGCTGAAAGGGGAGGACGTCGCCGAGGTTGTGATATTCTGCGCCACGCGACCGCCCCACGTCGATATCGCTCAGGTGATTGTGATGCCGACGGACCAGGCATCGGTCAACCAGGTCCACAGGTCTGCATGAAGCCGGGAACCGCGCCGGGCGGAGCGGCGAAGGATCTGCACCTCTTCACCCACGAGAACCTTCTCGAACAGCTCCGCGAGGCTCCCTTCGGACTCGGAGCGTATACGGTGAGGTTCTACGCGGAAAACGGAAAACCGGTCAACAGGGTGACGCCTCTCCTTTCCGAATTCTATCTCTACCCCTCCGGGGGAACGCTCAGGGACAGCGCGTTCAATCTTGTGTTTTACGATTCGCGGTACGACACGTACCGCGGGTTCAAACCCCCACACCTGAAAAAACCCTGACAATGCCCTCCCCCCCTCCCTGCATGACGGCGAACGTGGTGCTGGCGCCGCATACCACGATGGGGCTCGGGGGCCCGGCCCGGTGGTTCGCCCGGTGTACGAGCAGCGAAGAGGTGCGTGCGACCCTCCTGTTCGCACAGGGGGAGGGGCTTCCCGTGCAGGTGTTCTCCGGGGGAAGCAATATCATATTCGCGGACGAGGGATTCGACGGGGTGGTGCTGAACGTCGCTTTCCGCGGCTTCCGCGCGGAGGAATCGCGGGACGATGCGGTCCTGACCGTCGGTTCGGGGGAGCCATGGGACAGCGTCGTCGAGCGGGCGGCCGGGAAGGGGTGGGGAGGGATTGAATGCCTTTCCGGAATCCCGGGGTCGACAGGGGGGACCCCGGTCCAGAACGTCGGGGCGTACGGACAGGATGTGGGGGAGACGCTCGCCTCCGTCCGCGCGCTCGACCGGCGCACGCTCAGGGAGACGGAGTTCTCACGCGACGATTGCGGATTCGGATACAGGGAGAGCCGGTTCAAGGGGTCCGATGCCGACCTGTTTATTATCACGCAGGTGTGCTTCCGCCTGAAGAGGAACCAGCAGCCGGAGATTCGCTATCCCGAGCTCGCACGGGAACTCGAAAGCACAGAGACGGAACGCCTTACTCCCGCATCCGTCCGCGCCGCCGTTATCGCCCTGAGGCGGAAGAAGTCGATGATCCTCGACACGGCGGACGAGAATTCACGGTCAGCCGGTTCCTTTTTTACGAACCCGGTCGTCACGAAGACATTTTTTGAAGCGCGCATGAAGAGTTTTCCCATCCCCGCATTCCCCGTCCCGCGGGGGTTCAAGCTTTCCGCGGCGTGGCTGGTGGAGCGCTCGGGGTTCCCGAAAGGGTTCCGCCGGGGGGGAGCCGGGATCTCGGAGCACCATGCCCTTGCAATCGTCAACCGCGGAGGAAGCACGGCGGATGTGCTGGCGCTGGCAGGTGAGATAGAAAAGCAGGTCTATGGAAAATTCGGGAT